>JAZQNC010000087.1:0-11333 GCA_045627165.1 Eubacteriales bacterium | reverse complement strand
TGGGGCTGTACGGAATGCCATTTTAAGGTCATACCGCCGTGAGTAACGATGACGGTATCGGGAGAAATGCCGCCGCAGAGACGGAACAGCTCGCTGACCGGGTGGGGCATATCGTTGAAAAATGTGTGGCTGTTGCCGATAAAGAGTAATTTCATACCGTAATCCTCTGTATTATAACGTTCGTTTTTCGGGTAACGCCATTATACCGCAAAATTTCATACAATTCAAGCATAAAACGAAAATACCGGCGCGTTTGTTTCCGCGCCGGCATACATAATATCAAGCCGGATCAGTGAGCCTTTGTTTCGACTTCCTCTGTGATCTTTGCGATGAATTCGTCGATTGTCATAACGGTGGTATCTGTCGTCTTTCTGTCACGAACCGCAACCGTACCGTTTTCCATTTCCTTGTCGCCGATAACCAGCATATAAGGAATCTTGGCAAGCTGAGCCTCACGGATCTTATATCCGATCTTCTCGTTGCGGAGGTCGTTCTCAACGCGGATACCGGCCCTGGTGAGCTTGTCGTAAAGACCGCAGCAGTAATCCTTGTTCTGTTCGTTGATGCAGAGAATCTTGACCTGTGTGGGAGCTATCCATGTGGGAAGCGCGCCGGCGTACTTTTCAAGCATATACGCGAGAGTTCTCTCGAAGCATCCGAGAGAAGTGCGGTGGATGATGTAAGGATGCTTGAGAGTGTTATCGGAATCTACGTATTCCATACCGAAACGCTTGGCAAGAAGCATATCTATCTGGATGGTAACGAGAGTGTCTTCCTTGCCGAACACGTTCTTGTACTGAACGTCGAGCTTGGGACCGTAGAACGCGGCCTCATCGATACCGATCGTGTATTTGACTCCGAGCTTGTCGAGGATCTTGCCCATGAGGGCCTGAGCCTCTTCCCACTGTTCGGGAGTACCCTCATACTTGTTCTTCGGGTTTGCGGGATCCCACTGCGAGAAACGGAAGGTGCAGTCTTCGAGAAGTCCTACCGTATCGAGGAAATACTTGGCGAGCTCAAGGCAGTGAGCGAATTCTTCTTCAAGCTGTTCGGGACGGAGAATATAGTGACCCTCGGAGATGGTGAACTGACGGACACGGATAAGACCGTGCATTTCGCCGCTGTCCTCGTTGCGGAACAGTGTGGAGGTTTCGGTAAGTCTCATGTGAAGGTCGCGGTAGGAACGCTTCTTGTTGAGGAATACCTGATACTGGAAGGGACAGGTCATGGGACGGTGGGCAAAGCATTCCTTGCTCTCGTCGTAGGGGTCTCCCATAACGAACATGCCGTCAAGATAGTGATCCCAGTGTCCTGAAATCTTGTAGAGGTCTCTCTTTGCGAAGAGAGGCGTCTTTGTGAGCATACATCCGCGCTTCTGCTCCTCATCCTCGACCCATCTCTGGAGAAGCTGAATAACTCTTGCGCCCTTGGGGAGCATGATGGGAAGTCCCTGACCTATACAGTCAACCGTGGTGAAGTATTCAAGCTCACGGCCGATCTTATTGTGGTCGCGCTTGATGGCGTCTTCCTGAGCCGCGAGATAAGCCTTGAGCTCGTCCTTGGTCGGGAAAGCGATACCGTAGATTCTCTGGAGAACCTTGTTCTTGGAGTTGCCCTCCCAGTACGCGCCGGTGCACTGTGTGAGCTTGAACGCCTTTATTGCGCCGACAGAGAACAGGTGAGGACCTGCGCAGAGATCGGTAAATTCGCCCTGACGGTAGAAGGAAATGTCCTCGCCCTCGGGAACACGGTCAATGAGCATGACCTTGTAGGGCTCGTTCTTTTCTTCCATGAACTTCTTGGCTTCGTCGCGGGGAAGAGTGAAACGCTCTTCCTTCGGATTTTCGGATATGATCTTCTTCATTTCGCTCTCGATATCCTTGAGGATTTCGGGAGTGAAGGCAACGTCGCTGTCGATATCGTAATAGAAACCGTTGTCGATCGCGGGACCTATCGTAAGCTTGGATTCGGGATAGAGACGCTTTACAGCGGCTGCAAGAACATGGGAACAGGTGTGCCAGAAAACCTTCTTTCCGGCGTCGTCGGCAAATGTAAGGGGTCTGACGTCATCGCCCTCGGCGATCTCCGCCGAAAGCTCACAGGTCCTGCCGTTTACGGAAGCGGCGAGAACCGAACGGTCGATAAGCTCTTTCTCTTTGAGAAATTCATAAGCTGTCATTTTTTGTGCATCTCCTTTGTCTTGTAAGGTGCCGGGAAATAAAAAATCCCCGACACGTCGATTGTGTCCGGGGTGTGGAATATTCCGCACGGTTCCACCCGTACTTTTAACTTCATTGATGTTCCTTTTGATATCGCGGAAGCGGTACACATTCGGCCACGCAGACGGCATCGCAGCAGCGCCGCTCTCTGGACAGCAGACCTCCGAAGTGCTTGTTTTCCGCGGAGAAAATATTGAAAAAACCTCAAAAGCTTGACTTTTTTGACAAAAAGTGGTATACTATCGTATCTTAAAAAATGCAAGCTGAATTTTTTCTCCGCTATCATAATATCACAAACTGTTTTGCTTGTCAAGAGGCAGACGAAAATTTAATATTTGTGTAATATATACGAATATTGTTATTATTAACATTTACCGCGTCGGAATAAGAATTCAGCGGCAGCCGAGCCGTTTGAAATACCCGTACAGAGCATAATCGGAGGGAATGTATATGGCTAATCTGATAAATCTTCGCGATGTGTTTGCGCTCCAGAGCGTCAACAACGAAATATACGCCGATGAGCTTACCGAGTATAACGAAAATACCGTGCAGCGCGGTCTTGTACTGACCCGCGAACAGGCGCTCGAGCTGATTGAGACAAGAAGCAATGCGCTTCGGGATACCGGAAGAGTTGAGATAGGAATCGGAGCCGCGAAGCTCCTTATTGAGGTTTTTTCCAACTCGTCCTTTATTGATCCGGAAAATTACGCTGAAACTCTGAACAGCCTCCTTGAGCTTTTCTACTATATGAAGACCGAGGCTCATGACAGGATCACCGACCGCGAGCTTGCCGATAAGATGTTCGACCTGTTTGAGCATGAATGCGGAGGCTCGATAGAGCAGCTTCAGAACAGCGATGCCTTTTACCGCCACCGTCATCATGTGAGCTACGCCTATGATTATGACGCCGCCGAGCGTGAATCCGACGACGAGGTGGAGCGAGGGGATCTGAGCTACCTTTGGGGAGGCGAAAAATGACAGTTGACAGACAGGACATAGTAATATATACCGAAAACCGCTTCGAAGGCGCGCAAATCAAGTATAACGATTATCTTCGCTCCGTGATTTCGGAAGCTGACCGTCTCGGACTGGTCACTGAGGCCGAGGTCACTTCGGTCAAGCTCAGCATTATGGAAGGACTGCGCGAGATAATAGGCTTCTGGACAAACGCAGAGAGCAGCTCGGTAATGGGAGACACCGCCAACCGCCTGCTTCAATCCCTGCTGTTTGACGCGGACTGTTATCTTATCGGCCTGGGCAATCATGAAAAAGCGCTGAGCGAAATACTGAGCCGGAGCGTTATCGACCTTTACTATGACGGACAGAGACGAATGAAACGGTATTTCTGCGAGGTGGCGGCTCTTTCCGTAAAGGTCAAGGCGACGAAGCTCGATATTCCCAATACATACTACAGCAAAACCATAAAGACGGCTCTGCACAATGCTCTGAAAAACTACGATATGCGCTACGGAGCTCATCTGTCGCCGTCGTTTGATTATCCGCTGTCGGTACAGAGCAACAATCTGCGGGGTATGCACTACCTTCGCGGGTATCTCATGTGCCTGCAGAAGGAAAACGAGCTGTGCGCAAGCTACAGCAGCGCGGAAGTTAAACGTCTGTACGGCGTATTCTGCGAAAAGAACCGATTCCCGCTGACCGAGCCGAGAGTGAATATATACAACCTTGTACTGACTAACGCGATTCTCTGCGCCTATCTGTGCAAGGATGACAGCCCGATACTCCTCAGCGAGGACGAATGCGACGTTATCGAAGACCTGCTTGACGGACTTGATAAGGATGAGATTCAGGATAAGCTGCGTATTGCCGCCGCTTCGATAGAATTCGGAGACGGCGAATACAACCGCCGTGCCGCGGAAAACCTTATCCCGTCAATGTCCGAAGCGATAATCAACCGTTCCCTGAAAAATTACGCAGTGTCTGAGCTGTGATTGCGATCCGAAACATTACTGCGAAAGGAAATACAGAAAAATGTACAATCTTCTCAAGTCGCTTACCGCTGTTCCCTCTCCTTCCGGACGTGAAAGAAAAGCCGGAGAATATATCCTCTCGGTCATAGAGCCGTATATCGACGAGGCTCATTTTGACGCTATGGGCAATCTTATAGCCTTCAAAAAGGGTACTGCCGAAAATCCCAAAAAGCTGATGCTGGCGGCTCACATGGATGAGCTTGGCCTTATGGTGACTCATATCGACGAGCACGGACTTCTTCGCGTTACGAATATCGGAGGCGTGAATTACGGAGCCGCCGCATATACCGAAGTGCTTTTCGAAAACGGTACAAAGGGTGTTCTCGTTCCAAACGCGCGCACCGGCGCCGGCGAATGGAGAGGCGAAAACGTATACATAGATATCGGAGCCGTTGACCGCAGCGACGCCGAAAAGAAGGTAAAGATCGGTGACGTGGCGATATACGCGCCGGGACTCACCCGCCTTATGCACCGCAGAATCGCGGGTCATGCCCTTGACGATAAGATAGGCTGTGTTATCATGATGAAAGCTCTGACAGACGGCGTTGAGTGCGTAAACGATACCTACTTCGTGTTCACCGTTCAGGAAGAGGTCGGATGCCGCGGCTCTAAGACGGCGGCTTTCGCGGTCGCTCCCGACTGGGCGGTTGCGTTTGACGTCTGCTCCACGGGATGTACTCCGAATGCTTCGCCTATGGAATGCCGCGTCGGAGACGGAGCCGCGATAAAGGTGCGCGACAGTTCGGTACTCTGCGACGTGAGAGTTGTCGATCTGCTCCGAAACCTTGCGGTTGAAAACAGGATAAAGTATCAGATGGAAATACTCGAGGCGGGAGGCACAGACACCTCGTCAATGCAGATGAGCGGCGCTGGTGCGCTTGCAGGCTGCATCTCGATCCCTACGCGCTATATTCACAGCGGCGTGGAGATGATAGATATGGCGGACGCAGACGCATGTCTTGCGCTCACCGAAAAGCTTCTTGCGACGAAGCTCGACTGAATCTGTCAAACGGTTTCACACAATAATTCTGGTATAATACGGTACAAAACGGATGAATGATAAGCTGGCGGTGCTTGCGGCCGAGGCTGAAAAAGAGCTTGCCCCTCTTTTTGCCGAAATAGAAAGCACGGCATTTCATAATACTCGGAAGGTGCTTGACGCTTTCCGAAAGGAAAAGGTGGACGAATCCTGTTTCGCTTCGTCTACGGGTTACGGATATAACGATAAAGGACGCGAAACTCTCGACAGAGTATATGCGGACGTGTTCGGCACCGAGGCGGCAATAGTTCGTCCTCATATAGTTAACGGTACTCACGCTCTGACACTGGGGCTGTTCGGGCTTCTTCGTCCGGGCGATACCCTTCTTTCGGTGACCGGAAAGCCATACGACACGCTTGACGAGGTTATCGGACTTCGCGGAGATGGAATGGGATCGCTCCGTGATTACGGAGTGAATTACCGGCAGACCGAGCTGGATGAGGATTTTTCCGACGCTCTTGACGACAGCGTAAAGGTAGTTTTCATACAGCGCTCGAAGGGTTATCTTGACCGCAGAACACTGACCGTTGACGAGATAAACAAAATCGCCGACTATGTTCACGCAAATTCAAAGGCTTTCGTAATGGTGGATAACTGTTACGGCGAGTTTGTCGAAAAGGAAGAGCCGAGAGCTGATCTGTTTGCGGGATCGCTTATCAAGAATCCGGGAGGCGGAATTGCCGAAGTCGGCGGTTATCTTGCCGGAAGCGCGAAGGCTGTGGAGCTTGTCTCGTATCGTCTGACGAGTCCCGGTGTGGGCGGAGAAGTGGGAGCTTCTCTCGGTCAGAACCGCAATATGTTCAGGGGCTTCTTCCTCGCTCCCCATATAGTGGCGCAGGCGGTAAAGACCGCTCATTTTGCCGCGTACATATTTGAGCGTCTGGGATTTGAATGCAGTCCGTCTCATGATACTCCCAGAGCGGATATAATACAGACTGTAAAGCTTGGCTCTCCGGAGCTGCTCTGCGCATTCTGCCGCGGAATACAGTACGGTTCGCCCGTCGATTCCTATGTGACTCCCGAACCGTGGGAGATGCCGGGCTACGACGACAAGGTCATAATGGCGGCGGGAGCTTTCGTTCAGGGCTCGTCCATCGAGCTTTCGGCCGACGGACCGCTTCGCGCACCGTACATTGCCTTCATGCAGGGCGGGCTGACTTATGAAAGCGGAAAGATAGGTATTCTTTCGGCTGCCGAAGAGGTCATTGGTGAAATGTCAAAGGAGAAAAAGTAAAATGAGAGAGCTTATCCGTGCCCTGTCCGGAACGATGAGCATATCGGGATTCGAGACAAAGAGCCGCGACAGACTCAAAGAGCTTATAGGCGGCGTTTTTGACGAGTGTATAGAATACCCTAACGGTAATTATGTATTTATAAAACGCTGCGGACGCGCCGATGCGTCCATGATAATGCTGGATGCGCATTACGATGAGGTGGGAATGATAGTCCGCGGTATAACCGATGAAGGATTCCTGCGGGTAATAGCGGTCGGAGGACTCGATACACGCATACTTCTTGCAGGTGAAGTCATAATATACGCGGACCGCGAACTGTACGGAGTAGTGTCGGTAAAGGCAGTGCATCTTCAGCAGGGTGATGAGGGAAGCAAGCTTCCCGAGGTGACCGAGCTGCTCATAGATACCGGCATGAGCAGAGAACAGCTGATAAACGCGGGAGTCAAGCTCGGAACGGCTGTTGGATATAAATCCGTACCTGTTGATCTGCTTAATGACAGGATCGCCGGCAAGGGCTTTGACGACAAGTGCTGTCTGGCGGCCGCGGTAAAAGCGGTTGAAAAAGCCGGAGAGTGCGGGTGCGATATCGCTCTGCTCTGTTCATGCAAGGAGGAGACAGGACTTCTCGGCGGTATGACCGGAGCATACAGCATAAATCCGGACGCCTGCATTGTGCTTGATGTGAATCTGGCTCACGTTCCCGGAACGAAAGAGCATGAAACAGTAAAGCTCGAAGGAGGTCCTTCGGTCTCGCTTTCAGCCGTGACAGACCGCAGTCTGACGAAGGCTGTTGTCGATTACGCGAAAGAGAAGGAACTGAAATACCAGACTGTCGTGGAAGCCACTTCCACAGGAACGAACGCCAATATAATCCCCTTCATAAACGAAGGCATTCCCACGGCGGTCGTAAGCATACCCCTTCGCAATATGCATACCTACAGCGAAGTCATCTCGCTGACCGACTGCGAGGATACGGCAGAGCTTATCGGCGGATTTATCAGGGAGGGTTTTGAAAAATGGATGAACAGCTGACACTTCTTAGGGAGCTGTGTATGCTCTTCGGACCCACCGGCTGCGAGGGCAATGTCCGTGACTGTATCAGCGGAAAGCTTGAAGGTATCGCGGATGAGATTATTTCCATGAAGGATGGAAGCCTTATCGCGGCTATTCGCGGAGAGGACGGAAATAACAGGCGCGTTATGCTCGACGCTCATATGGACGAGGTCGGCTTCATGGTCACACATATCGACGGCGAGGGTTATATTCATTTTACGAATCTCGGACGCATAGACAACAGAGTAATATGCGGACGCAAGGTAGCCTTCGGAGACGAGAACAGGCGCGTGACCGGTATCGTCGCTTCAAAGGCGATACATCAGCAGTCTGCCGATGAACGCAGGAAAGCCACTCCTATCGACAGTATGTATATCGACATCGGAAGCAAGAGCAGGGAAGAAACGCTGAAATACGTTGAGCCGGGAGATTTCGGGACTTTTGATGGGGATTTCGTGGAATTCGGAGAGGGAAGCATACGCTCCAAGGCTCTTGACGACCGTTTCGGATGCGCTGTGCTGATCAACACGGCAAAGCGGCTTGCCGAAGATAAAAAAGCGGGAAAGCTCCTTCCTTTCGATACGTATTTCGCCTTTACTACCCGCGAGGAAGTGGGCAAATCGGGCTCGCGCATGGCGGCCTTCAAAATACGCCCTGAGCTTGGTATCGTGCTTGAATGTACCGCCGTATACGATGTATCCGATGTACCTGCCGAAAAGCAGGTAGGAAAGAGCGGAGACGGAGGTCTTATCACGCTTGTGGACGGCGGAACGCTTTTTGATATCGACATGGTCAATTTCGCAATGGAAACCGCGGAAAAGCATAAAATTAAGGCCCAGCTCAAGCGTTATCCGGGAGGAAACAACAACTCCCAGTATATCCAGAAAACAGCCGAGGGAGCAAAGGTCATCACGGTATCGGCTCCCGGCCGGTATATCCATACGCCCTCAGTCGTTATCAGAAAAGAAGATTACCGATCCGTGAAAGAGCTTGTATACGCTCTCGTAAATGAATGGGGTAACAGAAAATGAAGGTTATAATCATATTCGCGGGACAGAGCAATATGCAGGGTCAGACGGAAGCTCTTTCCGAAAGCAAAAAAGTTGACGGAGCCGTGGAATATAAATATCTCAGCGATGAATTTACGGCTCTTAAAAATCCCTGCGGAGAAAATATCCTCTACGATCTCAACGCGGGCTGTGAGGTAACTCCGGAGACTGATGTGGGAAAATGGGTCTCCGAGCACGCTCTCGGCGCTTCCTGCTACGGCAATACGAATATGGTTCCCGAATTCTGCCGCGCCTATATCGAAAAGACCGGACATGAGGTTATTGCCGTCCATGCGGCAAAGGGTTCTACCGTTGCCGCACAGTGGCTTCCCGGAGAGGGGTGCTGTAAGGCATTTACCGCAAAGTGCAGAGCGGCTCTGAAAAAAGCCGGAGAGAACGGCTTCGACGGCAAGGTTTATCTGGCATGGCTTCAGGGCGAGAGCGACGCAATAATCAATACTTCTGCGGAAACCTACAAAGAGCGGCTTACCGCCATTAAAGATTACCTTGTGAATGAGCTTGGACTCGACTGCTTCGGAATAGTATTGGTCGGAGACTTTGTCCGCGACGATCGGGATAAGGTCATTCAGGACGCGCAGAGACAGCTTTGCGAAGAGAGCGAAGATTTCATAATGCTTACCGAAATAGCGCCGGAGCTTTACGACAAACCGGAATATATGAATCCGAATGTCGGCGGCCATTTTTCGGCTGCGGGACAGGAGCTTCTCGGCAGGGCTGCCGGAAGCGCGCTTGCCGATTATGTCATGAAAAAATAAGATAGTACCGATACTGCCGCTGTGCTGCGCAAACACACGGCAGTTTTTTGAATGATATGTGAAAAATATTCCGCAATATATTGACATAATATGGGTCGTATTGTATAATATGTATATGGATTTTTTTGATGTGATATCAACATGGGAGGTATGGTAATGAGCAAAATGAAACGTATTCTCTGCGCTTTTCTGGCGGCAGTTATGATGTTCGGTGCGGCTGCCTGCGCCGAAAGCAGAGAAAAGGAAAATGACGCGGTTGGCAGTTCCGCGGATGTGTCGGAAACGTCGGCGGAAACCGACAAATACGACGAGGCGAGGAGCCTGTATTCTGCTTTGCCCGACGTTGACTATGAGGACGGAGACTTCACTATCTGCGCTCAGAAGGGCGTCGGTTCCAGTGAGAAGGAGATCTGGGTCGAGCAGATGGATGGTGAGGCCATCAATGACGCCGTTTATACGCGAAATTCTCTTGTCGGCGAACGCTGCAGATGTGTGATTCAGCTCTACGCCGGAGATGTTCAAAGCACGATAAAGCAGTCGGTACTGTCTGACGACGAAACCTACAAGCTGGCGTTCCCTAATCTGGCGACTGCGGGAACAATGGCGCAGAACGGTTATTTCCTCAATTACCTTGATTTTGAAAATGTAAATATCAAGGAAGCATGGTGGGATCAGGGTACCGCGGCTCTCGAAATAGGCGGCAAGGTATATTTCATGAGCGGCGATATCAACATTCTCGACAACGATGTTACATACATCCTTCTCTTCAACAAGAAGCTGTTCGAGGACGTAGGACTTGCCGAGCCTTATCAGGCTGTACGCGACGGCGAGTGGACAATTGATATGTTCTCGGAGATGATAAAGAACGTCACCAACGATACCAACGGCGACGGCAAGTTCACAGATGAAGACACATACGGCTATGTTACAACAAATCAGGGCCCCACGACCTTCTTCTACGGCTCTCAGCTGATGTATATTACCTTTGACGAGGAAAAGCTCCCCGAGCTTACTCTCAACGAAGAAAAGACACAGCTTCTGCTTGAAAAGGTCGCAAAGATATTTACCGAGGATAACTGCACACGTGTACCCAGCGATGTTGCTGTCGGCAAGGAAATGTTCATGGCTGACCGAGTGCTCTTCTACGGTGAGGTCCTTTCCTACATAATCAATGTCCGTGAAATGGAAACTCCCTTCGGAGTACTTCCCATACCGAAGTATGATACGCTTCAGGACGGATACTATACATACTGTGAATCCAACTCCTCTACCTGCGGCGTACCTATGTCCGTAAAGGATGTGGAGAATGTGACCGCTGTTCTCGAAGCTATGGCGATCCAGTCATATATAAACGTAACTCCCGCTTATTATGACATTTCGCTTCAGCGTAAATATACCCGTGACGACGAGTCCGCGGATATGCTTGATATAGCTCTTTCCCACCGTGTATACGACCTTGTCAGAGTTTATACAAACATAGGTCTTAACGACGTATTCACAACTCTTGCAAAAAAGGGCAGCACAGACTTCGCTTCCTCCTACGCAAAGAAGCAGAAGAGCGCACAGAGAGCTATAGATAAGATCTGCTCGGCTTTCGCTGATATGGAGTACTGATTCTTTTCGGAAAAGTGCCGGTTTTACCGGCGCTTTTTTGGTTTTGGTCTTGCATTGAGACCGATAATGCTGTATAATTTACTCAGACATCAACGAATCTGAAATCATGGCAGATGCTGTTATATTCTGCGACAGGAGAGCGGATGATATGAAAAAACGCGAATTCACTGATTTTTCGATGAAGCTTGAAAAGAAAAAAAGCTATGACATAATCGCTGTTGGCGGAGGCGTGGCGGGAGTCGCGGCGGCGGTATCAGCCGCTGAAAGGGGAAAAAGCGTACTCCTTCTGGAAAAATCGAATATCCTCGGAGGACTTGCCACTCTCGGACTGGTGAACCTTTTCGTTCCCATGTGCAACGG
>JAZQNC010000086.1:0-5615 GCA_045627165.1 Eubacteriales bacterium | reverse complement strand
CAAGACACCACATGCAGACAATAAGGCTGTACAGGTCGAACAGCGTATCGCCTCCCGCGGCGAAAATACCGTTGATGACGATGGTGTTCACTACACGCCCTATCATGTAAAATGCCATTATCACCATCATGCCCAGCAGATAATCGGCGGCTTTATCGGTAAGCTTTACGAAAGCGAGAAGAACGGGAGTTACGGCAAGCATGATAAGCGTGGAGATGAAACCGAAGAGGAAGGATATCTTTGCCAGCCGTATTCCGTATATCTTTCCGGTGTCGAGAGAGCCTTTGCCGAGCTCGTTGCCGACCATGATACCGCCGCCGGCGGAGATACCGTTGCACAGACAGCAGACCAGATCGCGCACCACCGAGGCAACCGAGTTTGCCGCGGCAGCGTCCTTGCCCTCGTGACCCATGAACGCCGAATATGCGGTAAAGCCCACTCCCCAGAGAAGAGCCGCGCCGAGTATGGGCAGAGCCACCTTCATGAAGTCCGCCAATAACATACGGCGGTGAGTAAAGAAGGCTCGCAGAGAGGGATGAAGATATCCCGGCATAAACGAAATACCGACGCTCCATACCAGCTCCACGATTCTTGCGATAAGCGTAGCGATGGCGGCGCCTCTCGCGCCGAATTCCGGAACGCCGAAAAGCCCGTAGATGAATATCGCGTTAAGGATTATATTGAGTATAACAGTGACGGTGCTTATCGAGGCAGCCTGAGACGGATGATCGCTGACCTTCAATACGCTGAGATAACACTGTGAAAAGCCGGTAAGAAGGTATGACCATCCGGCGATCCTGAGATAATCCACTCCGATGGAGATAAGCTCAGGCTCGTCGGTAAAGAGGAACATTAGCTGTCCGGGGAAGAATACGCAGCCGATAAAGAATAAAACCGAGATTATCCCGCAGAAGCGCAGACCGATACACAGCACGTCGTTGACGGTCTGCTTTTCGCCCTTGCCCCAGTACTGGGCTCCGAGAATGCTGATGGCGGATACCGCCGAGGAGAGCATCATGTTCTGCACGAACTGTATCTGAGTCGCCAGCGATACCGCAGACATGGAATTCTGGTCGATGTTGCCGAGCATGAGAGCGTCCGCCGCGGCAACAAGGGCGAGCATGAGGCTCTGCAGCGTTATGGGGAGCGCAAGCCTTACAAGCTCGCTGTTGAAACGCCTGTCGGCAAACATTGCCGTCGAATCCGTTGCGTTGTTATCTGATTTTCTCACAATAATAATTCAAGTCCTTCACATGTTTTGCGTATTATATCATATTGCCGTGAAAAAATCAATGCAATCAGCACTGTTTATTCGCACTGATGTCTGTACATGATGAATAAATTTACACATCTTCGGTGAAAAAATATTTCGCGGAAAGCAGTCAAAAACAAAAATATCACACTGAATGTGCAGAATACCCGTATTATACCCGAAACAGCGTGAAAAAATCCGTACGAAAGGTGCAGAAATTTCACTGTAATTTTATAAAAATTCGTGTATAATTATGACAATAGCTGCGGACGCGATGCGGAACAAAGCAGAAAATCTTCACAGTCGTTCAAATATACACACAGGACAGCATATTTTGACAAACGGTTTTAACAAAAAGTTGCTTTCAATGTATTGACAAACCGGATTTTGTTGTGTATAATACATGATATCTTAGTGTAGCTGTCGGTTTATGGCAATTTTTGCGAACCGGTGGTACACGGACATGATGAATGAAGGGAGTTGTACCGGCTGACTGAAAAAGATTTGAAAAAGCTGAGCCGCGGAGAGCTTTTGGAGATGCTTCTGGCTGAGGTGCGCGTAAACGACGCACTCAACGAAAGGCTCGCAAACGCCGACGAAGCAAAGGCTAAGGTCGTCGATGAGTATGAGGAAAAGATGCTCATGCTCGAGGAACAGCTCAACGAGCGTCTCATTGTCAAGGATAAAAGCGGTTCCATTGCCGAGGCTGCGCTGAAGATAAACAAGGTCTTCGAAGCAGCGGACGCCGCCGCAAAGCAGTATCTCGAAAGCATGAAGGCGACGGGCGAACAGTCCGAAGAGATAAGACGCGCCGCCGATCAGTACAGTGAAGATATCCGTGCCGAGGCTTATGAGTACAGCGAGAGCGTCAGAAATGAAGCGGATATGTATTCCCGTAATACAAGAAGCCAGGCGGTGATCGATTCCAACATACGTCTCAGCGAGGCGAAAAAAGAGGCGGAAAGGATCATCGCGGAAAGCAAGGCAGCGGCGGACGCATACTGGAAGGAAACCTCAGAAAAGCTGCAGAGATTCTACGACGAACACCTCGGACTCCGCGAGCTGATGAATGTGCTCAGCGGCAAGCTTCCCGGTATGTCGGCGTCACCTGTATCGGCAGCATCGGCCCCTGCCGCATCTGCGGCAACAGAATCTGCGTCTGAACCTTCGGAAGCAGAGCGTTCTGCCGACAGACCGTCGGACACGGCAGATGGCGGTAACAGCGAAGAAAGGACGGAACCGGAGGAAGAAGAGTATTTCGAACCCGAAGAAGACGACCGGTAATCAGGCGCGGCGCTGAATCAAGATGAAGAAGAAAAAAGAACTCGAAATACCGAATGCCTCGATTCTCGAGCAGGAGCTCAGGCGCGAAAGGCACAAGAAGCGTTACGGAAACACGCTTCGCAGCACTGTTTACACGCTGGTCGTGGTAGCCGCGATCGCGGTTCTCGTCGCTACTCTCTGGATGCCGGTTTTCCAGATATACGGAAATTCAATGACCCCTACGCTGTCGGAAGGACAGATAGTGGTGTCCCTCAAGGGCTCTGATTTTACCTGCGGGGATGTGGTCGCGCTATGGTACGGAAATAAGCTGCTGGTAAAGCGAGTTATCGCGGGACCGGGACAGTGGGTGGATATCGACGCGGACGGAAACGTCTATGTTGACAGCGCACTTCTCGACGAGCCCTATGTGACAGAAAAGGCTTTCGGTGACTGTAATATAGAGCTGCCGTATCAGGTACCGGACGGACGGTACTTCGTAATGGGTGACCACCGTTCCACCTCGTCGGACAGCCGCAACACCGCCGTCGGATGTATATCAGGCGAACAGATCGTCGGTCGAATAGTATTCCGCGTGTGGCCGTATGATATGGTCGGTGAAGTCGAATAATAACGCCCGGAACGGCGTAAAACTACCGAACTTTTTCAAATCATGAGCGTCTGATAATATGGACGCTCGGTATGACAACGGCATTTATTTACGGCAGGATCCGTTTGTGAGGCTCGGATGTATAAAGGAGGTCGAGCTGCAAGTCCTCCGAAGCGCAGGTCAAATACATCTGACCGTGCCACGTATACTGCTCGATATATATGCAGACAGCTCAGCGCAGCAAAAGCATTCCAAAACAGTCAAAAATTTTATATTTTTTAAGAAAGGTGAAAAACCATGAAGAAACTTCTCTCTATCCTTCTCGTGGCGGTTATGCTCCTCTCTCTCGGACTTACCGCGTTCGCAGACAGCACAGGCTATGCAATCACGATCGATTCCAAAAAAACCGGTCATGAATATCAGGCATACCAGATTTTCGCCGGTGACCTCCTTGAAGAAAAGGACGATGATGGTAAAGTAATATCATCCAAGCTCTCCAACATCACATGGGGTTCCGGTATCACGGAAGCCGGTGTCACAGCTCTCGAGGCTGAGATTGACGCAATAATAGCTGAAATCGAGGCTGATACAAACGCTACAGATGAAGAAAAGGAGATCGCAAATCCCTCCCTTTCCAAGGCAGAGGCTTATGCCCGCTATGTAGCTACTATGGCGGACGACAGTGCCGAAGCAAAGGCTATCGCCGAGAATTTTGCAAAGTACCTCAACACCTGCGCAACCTCTACCGAAGTAAAGAGCGGCACAGGCGACGACGCTGAAACAACCGGTTACACTATCACAGGTCTTGATGCAGGTTACTACCTCGTTCGTGACAATGATAAGAAGACACTTGAAAGTCCCGACGCATACACAGACCTCATGCTTCAGGTTGTAACAAATGTTGAAATCACTCCCAAGACTTCTATTCCCGAAGTTGTAAAGGAAGTAACGGATGCAGAGGGTGAATCCGGCAAGTCCGCAGACTATGACCTCGGCGACTCCGTTCCCTTCACAATTACAGCTGACCTCGGCGATATCAAGACCGCTGACTACCACACCTACTATGTAAAGATTTTCGATACTCTTCCCGCAGGTCTTACATACGATGCAAACAGCATCAAGGTAATGCTCTATAAGGATTCCGACGATACCACAGGTACAGACGTAACCAAGAACGCCAAGTTCGAAGTTACCATTACAGAGGCAGTTGCTGCAACAGAAGAGGGCGGTTCCGATACACCCGCTACCATCAGTGTTGTATGCTCCGACGTTATGCAGGAAGGTCTCGATGCTGTTGACGGCGCCAAGATCGTTGTAACATACAACGCAACTCTTAACGAAAACGCAGTAATCGGTAACCCCGGTAACATAAACAAAGTTAAGCTCGAATATCAGAACGATCCTAACTGGAAAGGCACCCCCTCCACTACTCCTCCTACAGACGAGACTCCCGAAGATTACTCCGTAGTATTCACATTCGAGTACATTGTAAACAAGGTTGATGAAAATGGCGATGCACTTGCAGGCGCAGGCTTTACACTTTACAAGTCTGTCAAGAAAGAAGTTGCTCTTACACAGGAAGAACTTGACGCACGCGAAGAAGGTGATGATGCCACAACGAAGACCGTTGATGATTGGGATGCTGTCGGTGAAGAGATTACCGGTGTAACAACATTCGAGTTCGAGCGCCTCGGTGACGGTACCTACAAGCTCGAAGAGACCACGACTCCTTCCGGTTACAACACAATGGATCCCATCACCTTCACGATTTCTCATACTGAAAAAGATGGTGAAGATGGTATGATCAAGATAGACACACTTTCCTCCACAGATACATCTGCTACAACAGACGCTGATGCCGGAACGATTGAGCAGGATATCGAAAACCGTGCAGGTTCTATCCTCCCCAGCACCGGTGGTATCGGTACAACGATTTTCTACATCGTCGGCGGTATCCTTCTTGTAGGTGCAGGCGTAGTTCTTGTATCCCGCAAGCGCGTTGACGCTCAGGACTGATTAGCATAAACCTTAAAACAAGCAAACAAATTTAACTGACGCATAGTGTCCGGACCGTGCCGGCTTCCATGCCGGCACGGTGTCAGGGAGAGCCTTAAATGAAAAAAAAGCTGACAACGATATTTCTGTCATTACTGTTCATTATAGGACTCTCCCTAATGCTGTATCCAACGGTTTCGGACTATTGGAACTCACTGCATACCTCAAAGGCAATAGAAACCTACGCAGCCGCTGTCGAAAAGCTCGACGATGACCAGTATCAGCGACTGCTTGATTCTGCGTCTGATTATAATACGCGGCTGAACAGGCGTTCCAATCCTTACGTTCTTGACGACAGCACACAGCTTGAGTATAACTCTCTGCTGAATTTCAGCGGCAACGGAGTCATGGGTTATGTCGAAATACCGCAGATAAACGTATCGCTCCCGATATATCACGGTACGAGCGATTCTGTACTGCAGATCGCGGCAGGCCACA
>JAZQNC010000085.1:0-3861 GCA_045627165.1 Eubacteriales bacterium | reverse complement strand
TCGCGCAAAAAATAAACCGTATTAATCATGCTTTCATAATTCATGCTTCGTCCTCCGCTTTAATCCGTTCAATCTGCCGATTGAGTTTATAAGCTGCTCTGTCTGTTACGGGCTTTTCAATATCAAGCAAATACAGAAGCTGCTTTATCATGATTATCACATCAGCCACTTCGTCAATAAGCTCAACGTCTGCGGCTTTTCCGTCCGCAAAATGATTAAGTACATCAGCCAGTTCGATAAGCTCCTTTTCGGTGTACCGTATCTGATTCTGTTTCCCGTAATGGTCGGCGATGTACTTCAATTTGTCGTTCATGTAATTTCCTCCATTTCAAATAGGTTCATCGTTAATTTATCGGGTTCACGTTTTACATGAGGCTGGTACCTCTTTCCCGTGATGATACTTCCCATTTCTGTTTCAAAGTAATCTTTACATGATGTAGGTCTTTTTATCTGCTTTTCGGTAAGCTCAAGGTCGTGCATAATGCAATAATAAATATCGCCCTCAATGCAGCTTGCGCAATATTGGCAATAGTTAGGCATTTAATCACCCTCCGGCGTATTGTGAATAAGCTCAGCACCGTAAAGATTAGCAAATTTCATTTCTGTATCAAATTTATGACTGTTTACTATATCTTCGGGAATAGGAACATCTATGGTAGTGTACATTTGCGTCCAATGTTCTGCACCATCTTGAACACATCGAGAAAAAATTAGCCTTACTGTAAATTTGCTCATCATTTATCCTCCTTCGTTATTCCTTCCCTGCCGTCCATGAGGCGAACGAGCTTTCTGCAAAGGTCGTTGTCGCTCTGTTCGATCTCAAGCAGCAGGGGCTGTATTGACTTGTATCTTCTTTCAAGTGCTTCGTACATTCTGTAGCGCATTATCCCGGTGTTGTACGCCTTGAGTATTTCATGCTTATCTTCTCTGGCGTGTTCGCGGTCGATATGTCCTGAGCGATACCGGGCATAGAGGTAAAGCATAGCCTGATATGCGCCAAGCTCGACAGCGTTCGCGTCGTTCGGCATGACTTCACCGGAGTATGCGAGGCGTTCTATGTCTTCAAACCCTATACTTATTATATATTTACCTCCTTCTGTATCGACTTGTGACGAGTTTGTGCCGAGTTTGTGCCGAGCGTTTTTGGCTTGTTTATGCCATGTGCCGAGTGTGCCGAGCAATTTTACGTTTTCTCTACGCGCGAGGAAATATATGTGATTCGATTTATATATACTCTCGCAGAAATAAAGCAGGTATGTTTTTGGTCGGCACAGTCGGCACAGTCGGCACAGCTCATATCCGTTCGCCTTCGTTCAGCTCTTCCTCCGGAAGCTTCAAGTCGGGCATGATAAGCTTTACACACCGCGTAGGTATGCCGTTTATTCGCTCGTTTGCCGTCAAATCCTTGCCGCTGCGGATGATGTATCCGCGCTGATTCATCCAGCTCAGCAGCGCTTGCGGGTTGTAGCCTTCGTCGGAACAGATTCTCGTGTAGACGTTCCGCACGATAGAAACATGGTCTGCACATATTCTTCCCCAGACCTCGCCGTCCTCGGAATCGCCGGTAAACCTGTTGCGGTTAGCTGCGATAAATTCGCACAGATAATCATATCCGCGCTGATTAACGCTTACAGCTGCCTTGTCTTGCAGATATTTGCCTATTTCCTCAACGGTCAGAGCTGCGTTGTCCTTGAAAATGTAGACCGTCGCTATCGCATCAGCGGTCAGTACAGCCGCCGCCGCCATAGCCTGCTTTTCGGTCGTGTCGCTCTTGCAAAGGTCGTCATAGAAGAATTTATACATCTGCTGTGCCGTCTCGATAACGTCCTCGTCCTGCAATATCTCCGCAAACCGCTTTCCGGCGTGACCGTAGTTTTTTCTTATGACCTCGACTGTGCCGCGCGGGTCCGAAAAAAGCTTGTCGAGGCATTCGATTTCGATTATCCTGTTGACCGCGCCGCCGCCGGACGCGCTGTTAGTGATAGGCATTTCGCCGTTGGTGAGGATGCAATTCTGCCACGTCGGAGCGCGATCTACGCCGCCGAGCTTGTTTCCGCGTGTCTTGCCGACGCCTTCCGCAAGCTTCATGATATCCTCATCGAAGCTCTTCCGGCTCGATATGACCTGCAGTTCATCAAGTATGAGCGGCAGACTGTTGCAGAACGCTGCGGACTTTTCCAGACCGACCGCAGTGCTGTTGAACGTGTGTATGTAGCGCCCCATTTCTGGCGACGCCCAGACCGACGCTGCGAGCATCAGACCGACAGTTTTGCCTGCCTCAGTGCCGCCCCACAGGTGAACGAAGAAGGGGAGGCAGGAGAGAGGCTTGACCATTGCCGACGCAAAGGACGCGGCAAGGATGATGCGTGTGGGTATGCTTTCGTTGCTGCGGACGTTCCGGGCAAGCTCGATCCATTTATCGAAGCTGCCGCAGGTCTTCACCGCGTCGAAGCAGCTCTTAAAATTGGCGTCGCCGTCGAAAACGAGATCGTCAACATAAGGCGCGAAACCCTCGCCGTCTATCCATCCGAGGCGGCTGACCGCGTTGCACTCGGGGATCGTGTCATAGTTCAGCGTTTCCACGTCGTGCAGATAGCGCACGAGCAGCTTACTGTTTTCGGACGTAACGGCGATGCCGATGT
Source organism: Eubacteriales bacterium (assembly GCA_045627165.1). Classification (GTDB taxonomy): domain Bacteria; phylum Bacillota; class Clostridia; order Oscillospirales; family CAG-272; genus JAZQNC01. Next base: position 1,219 of record JAZQNC010000085.1, on the reverse strand, counting down.
TCGCTAATTCAATGATGCTGTTGTTGCTCGCTATGGTCTTTTTCTCGACAATGCAATATCGCCACTGCTTCGACTTGCGGTATGCAAGCTTCAGCTTTTCAACGTTCGTGTCGATGTTTACAAGGCGCTGCACCGGGAGTACCGGATGTGTGCAGGCATAAGCTACGCCGTACTGACTGTCGATGCTTATTCCGGTATCGTCCGCGATCCACTCGCCGCAGTTCAGCTCAAGTGGCTGATCCTCAAACTGTGTGTAGCCGCTCGATATCATCTTATGGCTATTCTGCGCTTGCACATAAGCTTTGAACAGCGCCTTGAAGTTCCTGACCTTCACGCTCAGCGCCATTGCGGAAAGTTCCTCAACGACGCGACCGAGCGTGAACGGGTCGGCAATGAATTGGTAAGCATACTCATAAGGGGCTGTGCCTTGAAGAAAGTCCTCGCGTGTGTATGTAGCTAACTCGTCAATGATGATCGCCCCCTCATTTCATCAAGCCAGTATTCCAGATAAGGCAGCTCACGCAGCGCTTCCAGAAATGCCGGCGTTATGTCCTCGTCCGACGCAGGCTGCTGCGTCCTGAGAACGTCGATATAATGTTGATGTAACTTCACTTTACTGAGGACTAAAGCCTCAAATTGAGCTGCTGCCGCACGTTTCTGAGCACGTTCCCGGCGCAGACGTTTCAGCTCGTCATCGTCCGGCTTGTCCGCAGTCAGACGCAGACCGAAATCGTTGTCGAGGCGAACACACGCTTGCCGGAAACTGATGTTGAAGAGCTGCTCAACAAAATCTATGACCGAGCCGCCAGCCCCGCAGCCGAAGCAATGCCAGCCGCGGGAGCCGTCGAAAATCTTACAGCTCGGGGTCTTCTCGTTATGCACCGGGCAATGAATGAACCCGGCGCGGTTCGGCGTGAAACCGTACTGCTCGGCGACCTCGCGCATGGTGAGCCGCTCGCAAATCTGTTCGGCGATGTCACGCATCGCCCAGAAGCTCGATGATCTTCGAGCCGGTCTCTGCCTTTGAGCAGAACAGAAATTCCGTGCCGTAGTTGATGTGCGTATCAAGCATCCTGTGCATGAGAGTCATGCCAGTGAGTGCTTTCGGGTATTTCGCAAGCTGAGGATTCTTCCAGCGTCCGACCTCCTCAAAGCTGTGGACGGTGCTGTCCTCGATAAGGACGATAAGCTTGATGCCGTGTGCCTTTGCTCGGGCGAC
>JAZQNC010000084.1:0-7425 GCA_045627165.1 Eubacteriales bacterium | reverse complement strand
GAAAAAGCGGCGGAAATGCTGCGGAATACTGCGGCGGTGCTTCTCGCGCTCGGGATATGGCAGACCGCCGCCGTGTCGGTCGGAAAGGATATGCTTCTCGCGTCTCCCGTGAGGGTGGTAAAGACCCTGTTCGGTCTTGTTTCGGACAGCAGCTTTATCTCGACCGTGCTGTATTCCTCTCTGCGTATTTCCGCGGGATTTATAGCGGCGTTCGCTGCGGGCTTCGTTCTTGCCGTCGTATCAGGCTTTGTGAAGACTGTGGAAATACTTCTTCGCCCCTATGTTGTCGCTGTAAAGACCATTCCGGTGGCTTCGTTCATAATACTCTGCCTGATATGGTTTTCCTACGGCAGACTGACGGTGCTCATTTCGTTTCTCATTGCCTTCCCGGTTATCTACTCAAACGTGCTTCAGGGAATGAAATCCACGCCGGAAAAAATGAAGGAGCTTGCAAAGCAGTACAGGATTGGCAGAGCGGGACAGCTTATGTACATTTATCTTCCGGCGGTAAAGCCCTATCTTATCTCTGCCTGCGGAGTATCGGTCGGTATGGCGTGGAAGGCGGGTGTGGCAGCCGAGGTGATCGGTATTCTCGAAGGCTCTGTCGGCGAAAAGCTGTACGAGGCAAAGGTATATTTCCAGAACGCCGAGCTGCTTGCCTGGACGATAGTGATAATCCTGCTGAGCATGATCGGCGAAAAGCTGTTTGTTTTTCTGCTCAGGCGCATATTCGCTCTTATCGAAAGGATGTAAAGTATGGCTGATATCATTCTGTGTGATATTACTAAGTCCTTCGGCGGCAGAAAGATAATCGACAGGCTTTCGATTACCTTCTCCGAGGGGAAAACCTGCTGTATCTCAGGGCCCTCCGGATGCGGAAAGACCACTCTGCTGAGAATGATTACTGGACTGGAAACGCCCGACAGCGGATATATCACAGGTGTACCGAAAAAAACTGCCTTTGTGTTCCAGGAGGACAGGCTCTGCGAGGATTTTTCGGCGGTGAGCAACATCCGTCTCGTTACCGGCAGATCCATGTCAGATAAACTGATTATCGAACATCTCACCTCAGTCGGACTCGGAGGTGACGCGGGCAGAGCGGTCAGAGAGTTCAGCGGAGGAATGAAGCGCAGAGTTGCCATAGTCCGTGCGATATGCTATGACGCTCCGCTCATTATAATGGACGAGCCATTCAAGGGGCTCGACAGCGAGCTGAAAATCACTGTGATGGATTATGTCAGAAGATACGCCGCCGGCAAGACACTTATCTGTGTGACTCACAGCGCGGAAGAAGCGGAATACATGGGCGGCGAAAGCATTGTCCTCAGAAAGAGCGGGGGTTGAAATCAGAAAACGAACTGCACAAGCAGCATATACGCGGCTGTTCCGGCGGCAATGCTGAGAAGAGTGTTCCTGCGAAGCAGATGAACGCCTATGGTAACCGCGGAGGCCGCGAGCTCCGGAATACCGTGAGAAGACGAAAGAAAATCCGTGTTTTTCAGACAGAACACGACCAGCATCCCCATTATCGCGTAGGGAAGCACCTGACCCAGGTAGTCCACAACTGCCGGGGTTTTCTTATTGCCGCGCAGGACCGCAAAGGGCAGAAAGCGCAGCAGAATCGTTACCGCCGCGATTATCGTTACCGATATAAGCACATATCCGTTGTCGTTCATGCCTTTTGCCTTATCTTTCTCAGTATCAGAAGTACTGCGGTTATGGCAAGCATCGCCGGGATAAGAAAATCGTCCGCGCCGAAAACAACGAGGCAGACGAGTGCGCACAGCACGCCGGTCAACGCGGGAATATGATCGGGATTCGATCTCCACTGATCGGTGAAAATGGTGATGAAAAGAGCTGTCAGCGCGAAATCCATTCCCTCGGTATTGAATGAAATTACCGAGCCGAGCATTGTTCCCGCCGTGCTTCCCGCGATCCAGTAAATGTGGTCGAACAGTGAAACAAGGAAATAATACCACCTTCGCTGTCGGTCGGTAAGATCGGGGTTTTCCGCCACGGTGAGCGAATAGGTCTCATCGGTGAGGGCGAAGATGACGTACGGCTTTTCGCCTCCGCAGACACGGTATTTGTCAACCACTGATATACCGTAGAAAAGATGACGGGCGTTTACCATGAGAGTGGTCAGGGCAATGGTTATGAACGAAACCGACTGTTCCATGAGACTCAGCGCCGCGAACTGCATGGAGCCCGCGTATATGAAGGTGCTCATTATCGGAGCCCATACCGAGGCAAAGCCCTTGGAACGCAGTATCACTCCGAACCCTATTCCGAGAACCATGTAACCCGCCATTACCGGCAGGGTGGCGATAAAGGCTTTTCTGACAATGGATGTCGGATTTTTGAATTCTGTTTTCGACATTTTGTTTTTCACTTCGTTTTAAGATTTGATGTACACGGCTATTATACAGCAAACAGCGGTGAAATGCAATACGTTCCCGCAGTGCGGCGCAAAGTAAAAAAAGCCGTTTCGCGTCGGGTAAAAAACGGCGGCATATTTTATAAAAAAATACTTGTATTTTGAATGATATGCGGTTATAATAGTATCAGAAAATATCTCAGGCGCAAGGCCTGTATGTACGGAGGAAATCAAAATGTTAAAGGTTGCAATGCTCGGCAAGTGGCACGTTCATGCCGAAGGCTACGGAAACGCGCTTATCGGTTCCGGCAAGGTTGAAATCAAGGTCGTATGGGATGACGACGAGGCAAGAGGCAAGGCATGGGCGGAAAAGATCGGCTGCGAATTCTGCGGCGATCTCGATGCTGTTCTCGCACGCGGGGATATTGAAGCCGTGATCTGCGACGCGCCTACCACAGCACACAAGGATATCATCATCAAGGCCGCAAAGGCGGGCAAGCATATATTCACCGAAAAGGCTCTCTGTCCCACAGTCGCCGAATGTCTTGAGGTCAAGAAGGCTGTTGAGGAAGCGGGCGTTACATTCGTGATAAGCTATCCTCAGCGCGGACGTCCCTGCGTTCAGTTCGCAAAGAAGATGATAGAGGAAGGCGCGTTCGGAAAGGTCAACTTCGTCCGTTCACGCGACGCTCATACGGGAGTATCGGGTCACTGGCTTCCCGCGTACTGGTTCGAGAAGAAGGACGCCGCAGGCGGAGCAATGATGGATCTGGGATGCCATCCCATGTATCTTCTCGCTTACTTCCTCGGAGCTCCCAAGAGAATCACAGGTATGTTCACAGCTCCCTACGGAAGCCCCATTGACGAAAATGCGGTAGCTATCGCAGAGTTCGCTGACGGCGCTCTGGGCGTTGCCGAGACGGCGTTTATTTCCGCAAATTCTCCTCAGACCATCGAGATCTACGGTACCGAAGGCTCAATGATAGCTCACGGCGAGGACGTTCAGTTCCGTTCCTCCAAGTATCCGGCGGATTACAAGCCGGAGCTTCCCGCGGCAAAGCCTATTCCGCTGCTCCAGTTCGTTGACGCCTGCATCGAAGGTACAGGCGCGCCCGCGGGTCTCGGAATCGACGACGCTATCGCTCTCACCGAGCTGCTTGAAAACGCGTATATAGGCAACGATACCAACACCATCGTGGTAAGATAAGCATAAGTGTATATCACCATAGGTAAATCGGGTTCATCCTCGATCGTCGAAAAGAAGTCGGAATTTATCGGTACGGCGGCTCATGTGCAGACCGTTGAAGAGGCTAACTCCTTTGTCAGCTCGGTCAAGGCGAAGTATCCCGATGCGCGGCACAACGTCTATGCCTATATGATCGGAAGCAGCACCACACGTTACAGCGACGACGGAGAGCCTTCGGGCACCGCCGGAATGCCCGTGCTGGACTGCATAAGAAAAAGCGGCATTACCGATGCGGCTGTGGTAGTCACCCGATATTTCGGAGGTATCCTTCTCGGCACCGGAGGGCTTGTACGCGCTTATTCGGCGGCGGCAAAATCCGCCCTTGAGGATGCGGGCATAGTCACGCTGGAAAATCACATGAGCTTTGTTCTCTCGGTTTCCTATTCGGATTTTCAGAAGCTGGACTCCGAGCTGAATCGCTGCGGCGTAAAGCGGGTAAATACCGAATATGCCGCCGGAGTGACCCTTGAAGCTCTTGTACGCGAGGAGGATTATCCCATGCTGCTGTCTAAGGTCAACGAGATAACCGCGGGCAGAGCGGTAATCAAGGAACAGGGCATAGTTCTGGGCTGACCCATTTTACAGTTGAACACACAAAAGGTCTCTGATACGGATGTCTGCGTATGGAGACCTTTTTTTGTTTTGATAATGAGTTTTTTATTTCAACCCGTCCATCTTTTTATACACATCGCCGCGAACACCGGCAAGCAGCGTCGTTACGACAATGATCTTACCATTCAGTATGGTAAACACAATTCTGTTCTCTCCGATACGCATCCTGAAATACAGGCTCTTTTTCCCCTGTATCCTCTTAACGTCTATCATCTCAGGGTGTTCTTCGAAGAGCAGCTCCTGCATATTGGCTTCATATTTCTGACGTATGTCTTCATGCGTTTTCAGAAATTTGTCCGCGGCTTTTGTGTAGAGGATTTCAAAGGAATCCGGTTTTTCCGTATTGTTTCCCACGGCATTACCTCTTAACCTGCGGTGAATTTCTTAACAGTGCTGATCTCAAGATCTTCATCCGAGAGATTGTCGATTTCGTTGAGGATTTCCTCTGTCTCCTCTTTATCCGCGTTTTCGACATTTACCGTTAAGCGGTAGAAAGTGTCCTTTTTCATTTTTTTTATATATTCGTTCAGCGCCTCGGTAATCACATCCGTAACAGTCATATTAAAGACCGACGCCACTCTTTTTATATCGACGATCCGATTTTCATCAATTTTGAAGTTTACAGCCTTCAGAGCCATCGTTTTCACCTCTGTAATTATTATATATACAGTATATACGATAAATACGAAAAAGTCAATACATATGATAAATTCTGCACCGAAAAAGGAAGCACCGAAATCCGATGCTTCCTTCGTGCATATCAGCCGATAAAATTATTTGCCGAAATATCTCTTGAGGAGACCTGCAAAAGCCTTGCCGTGACGAGCTTCGTCCTTTGCCATCTCATGAACCGTGTCATGAATAGCGTCGAGACCGAGCTCCTTAGCCTTCTTGGCGAGCTCGAACTTGCCTGCTGTTGCGCCGTTTTCGGCTTCAACTCTTACTGCGAGGTTCTTTGCTGTAGAGTCGGAAACTACTTCGCCGAGAAGCTCTGCGAACTTAGCTGCGTGCTCAGCCTCTTCGAAAGCAGCTGTCTTCCAGTATTCCGCGATTTCGGGATAGCCTTCACGGGCTGCCGCACGGCTCATAGCGAGATACATACCGACTTCGGTGCATTCGCCGTTGAAGTTGGCGCGGTGACCTTCGATGATCTCAGCGGGAGCGTCCTTTGCTATGCCGATAACATGCTCAGCCGCCCATGTCATTTCGGTTTCAACAACTTCTACAAACTTTTCGCCCGCAGCCTTGCAGAGAGGGCACTTATCGGGTCTTACGTCGGATTCCACGATTTCACCGCAGACGGTGCATTTCCATTTTTTCATTTTGGTACTGACATCCTTTTCAATGATAATATTTTTTATATTGTTATTTATTTTCAAATCAGCGGAAGCTCCGCCGATTTTTTCAAAATCGGAAGCCCCGTGCTTGCATGTGGGGCAGATAAAGTCCGCGGGAAGCTCGTCTCCCTCGTATTCGTAACCGCAGACCTTGCATCTCCATATGGTCTTGTTTGCGGGTATGGAAGCCGGCTTTGGCTTGACGTCGGACTGATAGTATGCGTAGGTCATGCTCTCTTCGTCCGAAAGCACCTTCGCGTCGGTGATATCAGCGAAAAACACCGTGTGGGTGAACATATCGACGGTCTTTGTCACCTTGAGCTGAAGCACCGCGTTGGCGTAAGAGGTCAGACCGAGCAGACCGTTTTCAAGACGCTCAACACTGTCAAAACCTTCGAGCTTGTCGGTATCCCTTCCGGAGCTGAAACCGAAACGCTTCACCAGCTCAAAGGGAGCGGATTTTGTCAGTACGCAGACATTGAACAGACCGGTCTCGGATATGATGCTGCGGCTGTAATTGTTCTTATTGACCGAAAGCATGGCGGTCATGGGTTCGGAGGTGAGCTGAATAAAGCTGTTTACGATACAGCCATTGTCTTTTTCCTTCGCTGCGGTGAAAAGCACATAAAGACCGTATCCGATTTTCCAGAGAGCTTCCTTCTGCATGTGCATATCTCCTTATCTGTTTCCTCCCAGCGCGTCCTCGAGGGTGATCGCGCCGAGCTTTTTGGATATTGTGGCGTTTATATCGTCAAGAATATGGTGGTAAAAGCACCTGTTCTTGTCATAGTTTGAACGGGAACACTCGCATCCCGCGTCAAGGCAGTCGTTAATTGTAATCGGACCGTCAACGCTTTCGATAATTGAAAGAAGGGTGATATCACGACATGGCCTTGAAAGCGCGTATCCGCCTCCTGCACCCTTGTATGAGCAGACGAGTCCGGACTGCGTGAGCTTGTGAAGGATTTTCAGCGCAAATCTCTGCGGAACCGTGGTAAGCTCCGATATGGTCGAGGCATTTACTCCCTTATCCGCCGTATTGTTGGACGCAAGACAATCCATAATGCGAAGGGCGTAATCCATTTCCTTGGTCATGCGCATACCGAGCCGCCTCCTGATACTGTTTGTGACACTATTATATACTTGCGGGATTTTTTTGTCAAGTGAAATATGTAAATCTTTTTGATAATGATTATCAATAGCGAAATTATATTTTTGCTGTGCTTATTGTCTTTTCCGCCGACTTGTGGTACAATACCCGGTAACGGTATCAAAAACAACGATATACAGACGAGGTAGTTACTGATATGAAATCATTTCTTCTGATAGGTCAGTCCAATATGGCGGGACGCGGAAACATCGGAGAAGTTCCCGCTATTTCAAATCCTCTGTGTTTCATGCTCCGCAACGGACGCTGGCAGCCGATGACCGAGCCGATAAATCCGGACCGTTCGATTTTTTCGGGTACCTTCCGCAGCGGCGTGGGACTGGGAGCAAGCTTTGCGGATGACGTGGCAAACGCCACAGGCGAACAGGTGGGACTTATTCCCTGCGCCGACGGCGGAACGAGAATAGAGGAATGGCAGCCCGGAGAGCTTCTTTTCGATAACGCGGTAAACAATACCAGGCTTGCGATGCGCACCTCCGAGCTTTGCGGTATACTGTGGCATCAGGGAGAAAACGACTGCAATCCTCAGCGCGTACCATATTATCACGACCGTTTTATCACCATGATCACTGCGCTTAAACGCGAGCTCGGCATCGGAGATATTCCCGTCATGATAGGCGAACTGGGAAAATTTGCCTGCGACGAGAAAATCGACAGGGATGCTCAATACGCGAGACAGATAAAC
>JAZQNC010000083.1:0-2868 GCA_045627165.1 Eubacteriales bacterium | reverse complement strand
ACTTGAAGAGGACGACGGTCTGTGGCTCAAAATCGTCAGAACACAGGGCAAGCGCAGCGAAGTCATCGGCGGATTTCCGCTTTCGGCAGTCGTGAAGTGTATCGACGGGCGGTATAAAGATCTCGGTGATGAGCGAAGCGGGATAAAACACTGCTACAATTACTGCAATAATATCAAATGCGGCAAAATTTGCACCGCCGTGGTGATAATCAACGGTGAAAAGCTTGCAGTGACGCTTGAATGTGATAAAGAATTTCTGACAGACAAGTAAATGACAAACATAAAAAGGACTCGTGCAATAAGCATAAGTCCTTTTTGAATATAGTCTGAATGTAATCAGAACAGCTTTTCCTGCAATCCGTCGAGAGCAACGCCGGAAGAGGGAATTTTTGTTTTTCTGTATTTTTTGCTTGCGCCGTAGCTTTCAATATCCGCCGTGGCGAGCTTGACTTCAACGCCCTTTTTCAGATTCATAAGCTGAACTCCCTGGCTTGAACGTGTCGTCTTCTGAGCGATGAGCGAGCTTGAAATCACGATTCCGCGATTGTTGTCGGCAACGAGCAGGATATCAAGCGGCTCTTTTTCGAGGAAAACGCCGCGAATCTCGCTCGTGGTGGAATATGCGCCGGTGAGTTTTCTTCGGTTTGCCTTTGTCTGATAAGAGTTAACCGGCACTTTTACGCCCTTGCCGTTTGCGAATACGAATACCATATTATCGCTGTCGTTGTATTCATTGACGCTCGTTCCGAAGATACAGCGTTCACCCTCGTCAAATCCGAGCTTTCCGGGGACATATTCGCCGAGTTCGGATGCCTTGCACGTGCCGAAATCGGAGATTTTCGCTTTGTACGCCTGACCTTTATCGGAGAAGAAGAGCAGCTCGGCAGTTGAAACCGACGTGGTATCCACCGTATAGATGATCTCGTCGTCCTCTTTCAGCTTCTGAGTATCTGCGGCACGGAGCGATGTGAGCGGAATTACCTTGATATAGCCCTGCTTGGTGAGGAACAATCTGAGATTTACCGATTCGATAAAATCCTCCTCGGCATATTCCTTGATGTCCTCGCTGTATATGATCTCGGTCTGACGTTCTTTCGCGTATTTTGCCTTGATCTCCTTGAGCTGTTTGATTATGTAATCCTTTTGCTTTCTTTCGCTGGAAAGCATCGAATTGAGCTCGTCGATCTCGCTCTGCAGTTTGTCTATATCGTCAAGACGGTTGAGAATGTATTCACGGTTGAGGTGACGGAGCTTGATTTCAGCAATATATTCCGCCTGTATCTCGTCGATGTCGAAGCCCTCCATAAGATTCGGCACGACGTCTTTTTCCTTCGCGGTATCGCGGACGATCTTTATTGCCTTGTCGATGTCGAGAAGTATCTTGCCGAGCGCGATGAGAAGATGGAGCTTGTCCTGCTTCTGTTTGAGTTCAAAATTAAATTCGCGCTTGATACATCCTATGCGGAAGCGTATCCATTCGGTCAGTATCTCGCATACACCGAGCAGCTTCGGAGTGCCGTCGATGAGCACGGTAAAATTGCAGTCGAAGGTATCTTCAAGGGGCGTCATCTTGTACAGCTTCGTCATCAGCTTGTCGGGATCGACGCCGCGTTTAAGGTCGATCGTGAATTTGAAGCCCGAAAGGTCGATTTCGTCGCGGTAGTCGTTGATCTCTTTGACCTTGTTTTCCTTGACGAGCACGTCGATCTTCTTCATTATCTGCTCGATCGTGGTGGAATACGGTATCTGTGTTATCTCGATACAGTTTTCTTCTTTGTTGTATGTATATTTCGCACGGAGTTTTATGGAACCGCGTCCCGTGCGGTAAACCTCGCGCAGATTTTCACGGTCGTAAACGAGAAGTCCGCCGCCCTGGAAATCGGGAGCTTTGATTATATCAAGCATCTGATCGACAGTCGAATCTGGAGCACGGAGCATCTGAATGGCTCCGTCACACACTTCGGCAAGGTTGAATGAGCATATCGAAGACGAAAGTCCGACTGCGATACCCTTGTTCGGCGAAACGAGAATATTCGGGAAAGACGTAGGGAACATTACGGGCTCTTTCGTGGTCGCATCGTAGTTATCGACCATATCGACTGCGTCACGGTCTAATCCGCGGAAAATCTCGTTGCAGAATGTGTCGAGCTTACATTCGGTATAACGCGAAGCTGCGTAGTCATCCTGGCTGTAATGCTTACCGAAAACTCCCTTTGAGTCGATGAAAGGGTGGATGAGAGTTTCATTTGCGCGTGTAAGACGGACGAGCGTTTCATATATCGCGCTGTCGCCGTGCGGGTTGAGGTGCATGGTTTCTCCGACTACGTTCGCACTCTTGGTACGCTCGCCTGTGAGAAGTCCCATCGTGTACATAGTGTACAACAGCTTGCGGTGAGCCGGCTTGAAGCCGTCGATGCTCGGTATTGCGCGCGCAACGATTACGCTCATCGCATAAGGCATAAAGTTCTTTTCTATCGTCTGATCTATCGGCTGCTGCTGTATTTCGGCAAGAGGCAGTTCGATTTCGACTTTTTCTTTTTTCTTTTTCGGCATAAATTAAACCTGTGAGTTATATATAATAGTGATTTAATTGACATTCGTTTTTATATAAGACAGCCACATACAAAGTGACTGCCTTGTATAAAAATCCTTCCGGCAAGGATATTACCGGAAGGAAGTCAGCTAATTATCTGTTCAATAATTACGCGATGATTGTTGTAACAACGCCTGAACCAACTGTACGTCCGCCTTCACGAATAGCGAAACGGAGACCCTGTTCAATAGCGATAGGTGTGATAAGCTCAACTGTCATATCAACGTTGTCGCCGGGACGGCACATTTCAACGTCATCGGGAAGAGCGATAACAC
>JAZQNC010000082.1:0-3234 GCA_045627165.1 Eubacteriales bacterium | reverse complement strand
AACGGTAATCCCTTTGAAGGCATAAATTTTATCAAAACTCCCGGAGGCTACGACAGAACGCAGTCCTGTCCCGCGGCGATGTTCCGGCGTGTATTCAATATAAGCTCCCTGCCCTCCGAGGCGCTGCTCTCGGTCTGCGGTCTCGGTTACGGATATTACTATATCAACGGCAAATCCGTCACGACAGATATGTTTACCGCGCCTGTGTCGAATTATGACAAAACGCTGTGGTACAACACTTATGACGTCACCGATCTGCTCAGGGAAGGAGAGAATGTAATAGCGGTCATCTGCGGAAACGGCTGGTACAACGAATTTATTAAGACCAGCTGGGATTTTGATACCGCTCCGTGGCGCGACAAGCCTAAGTTCATACTCTCGCTCGAAGCCGACGGAAACAGGATCCTCGCTTCGGACGGCGGCTGGCTGTGTACGAACAACACTCCCGTGCTGTACAACGAGCTTCGCAGCGGCGAAATCTTTGACGCAAGGCTCTACGATCCGAAATGGAAAGAGTATGAATACAGTACCGAAGGCTGGCAGCTGGCGCTTAGTGATACCATGCCTCCTCAGGGAAAATTCCGTCTGTGTCCCTGCGGCGGAATATCCGAACATGAGGTGCTGCCCTATATCGACGTAAGGAAAATCGACGAAAACAAATATATATTCGACTTCGGCAGAAACGTATCCGGCTATGTGCGTCTTACTGTAAAGGGCGAGGAAGGGGATGTTATCGAGCTGCGCTTTGCCGAAAAGCTCACCCCCGACGGCAATATGGAATATCACAATATGCAGAACCACTATCGCAACGCTCCCTTTGCCCTCGATAAATTCATCTGCTCCGGCGAAAAGATAACATGGTCCCCAAAATTCACATATCACGGCTTCCGTTATGCGGAGGTCAGCGGACTGAGAGAGGTGACGGACGATACCGTCTGCGCCGTTTTCGTACATCAGAACGTGGAAAAGACCACGGGTTTCAGCTGCTCCGACAGCTTCCTCAACCGTCTGTTCGAGGCAGGACAGAACGCTACCATGTCCAATCTGTTCTATATGCCCACCGACTGCCCGACACGCGAAAAGCTAGGCTGGTGCAACGACGCCCAGTCATCCTGCGATCAGATAATGACCGATTTTACATCGGCTCCCCTGTTTGAAAAATGGCTGCAGGACGTGTACGACGCGATGCTTCCCGACGGCTCGCTTCCGGGAATCATTCCCTCATCCGGCTGGGGATACGGCTGGGGCAACGGTCCGGTATCCGAAGGAATACTTTTCGAGATACCCTACCGTCTGTATCTTCATACGGGTAATGCGAGACCGCTTATCGAAAGCCGCAAATACTTTGAGCGCAGTCTCAGACATTTTGAGGATATGCGCACAGACGGTGAGATAAGGTACGGCCTCGACGACTGGACTTCACCCGACTGGCAGACAATGGTAAAGGCTCCCTTCGTCAACGAGCTTCTGGTATATAAATTCCTGAAAATATCCTGTCTCGCGGCGAGACTCGACGGCGACGTCGAGGGAGAAAAGGAATTGCTGGCACGGCTTGACGCGCAGAAAAAATACTGCATCGAAAAATATATCGGCGATAACGGCGAATGTACGATAAATCAGCAGACCTCAGTCTCCATGCTGATATATTACGGAATATATAACGACCTTGCGCCTCTTGCAGCACAGCTTCGCCGTATCGTTGAAGAAAAGGATTTCCATTTTGACGTGGGAATGGTGGGAATGCGCTACCTGTTCGCCGCGCTCAACAGATGCGGACTCGAGGAATACGCATTCAGGATCCTCACCGCTTCGGGCTTCCCGTCCTTCAGAAACTGGGACGAGGACGGCATGACCACCCTTTACGAGACCTGGAGAATGACCGATTCGCTCAATCACCATATGTTCTCCTGCTTCATGACATGGATGACAAAGACTATCGTCGGTATAGTTCCTCTCGCTCCCGCCTGCACAAAGGTAATGATAAAGCCCTGCTTCTTTGAAGGACTTGACTGTGCCGAGGGATGGCGCGACACTCCGAACGGCAGGATAACCGCGTGCTGGAAGCGCAGCGGAGAGTATGTGACAATAACAGTAAATGTCCCCTCCGACGGCATGGTCATGTACAGAGGCGATATGCTTCATGCAGGAGAAAACATAATAACCGAAAAAATAGGCTGATGCGCCGGAAACGGCAAAAATGACAGTAACGGAAGGATATTTCCATGAAAACAATAAATCTGCGTGAATACGGAATCGTTCCGGACACGGACTGTACGCAGGGGCTCTGTCGGCTGATGCGGGAAAACACGCATGACGTCACATTCGTTTTCGAAAATGCCGACTACTATTTCACGCCTCACGATGAAATGCACGTTGATTACCGCATTTCAAACTCGGACGTGCGGCCGTACAGAGTTTTGGGTATCTGGCTCAGAGAGGCTGAAAACGTCACGATAGAGGGAAACGGCGCGCATCTGTATTTTGAAGGACATATGCAGCCCTTCACCTTTGACCGCTGTAAAAATGTAACCGTGATGGATTTCACGATTGACTGGAAAAAGCCACTGGTAGCCGAGGGCATAGTAAGGGCGTTTACCGAAAGCACTGTCGATCTGTATATCGACCCCGGAGCTTTTCCTCACAGATACAGAGAGGGAAACGTGGAATTCGACACCGGCGCGGGCGAATGGTATCCGATACACTGCTACAGCCATATCCAGTTTGATTCCGACAGCCGCTGTGTGCGCCGCGGCTCTGGAGATAATTTCAGTCCGGTATCGGTCGAGGATATGGGAGAGAACGTCTACCGTTTTACCTCGCGCAATCCCGTTGAGACTGCTGTCGGCAACATTTTTGTGCTGCGCCACAACGACAGAATCCACGCCGGAATATTTACCGAAAAGTGCGAAAATATGCTTTTCGAGAATATCACGATACACAGCTGCGGAGGATTGGGATGTCTCGCCCAGTTCTGCCGCGATCTCACATACCGTCGCGTGAATTTCCTGCCCAATACCGCCGTGGGACGGAAAATCTCCTGCGGACGCGACGACGGAATGCACCTGACAAATAACAGCGGAAAGATAACCGTAACCGAATGCAGCTTCGCGGGGCTCATGGATGACCCGATAAACGTCCACAGCTGCTGTGTTATCGCCGAAAAAGCTCTCGACGAAAATACCGTTCGCTGCCGCTACGGGCACGATCAGGCGAGAGGATTTCTGTACTGGGCGG
>JAZQNC010000081.1:0-4638 GCA_045627165.1 Eubacteriales bacterium | reverse complement strand
AGTTTTCGCGCCCGAAAACACCCGCGAGGCTCTCATCTCGGCAATAAAGGACAAGTATTCTGTAGCGGTTGACGATCTGGTAAAGGATATAGGCTTTGCCGGAGATTTCCGTTTCGTCCGTTACGGCGGATTCCTGCAGCGCAATTACTTCCCGATGCTGCGCGAGCTCTGCTATGAGGAAGGCCGCATGATGAAGGACTACGTCAACGGTTACGCGGCTGCCGAGGAGCTTTCCGCACTGAGCGGCAGAGCAGACAGACTCCGCGCAAAGGTATTCGCGTTCTGAAAACAGACAGAATAATATTACGCAGAAAAAGGAGCACCCGGTTTGGATGCTCCTTTAATTGTGCGTTTATGCGTTTTAATTCTTAGCCCATGAGTCTACGGCTTCGCCGTTCAATACGCGGCGCGTATCGGATATCGCCTTTTCGACCATATCGCGGAGAACATAGAACTCTCCCTCGCCGTTTACCGTATAGTAGCAGCGGCGGGTTGAGTAGGGATAGAACTTGAATTCGTATATCTTGCCCTCGTCGGTGGTGAAACGGAGAGTGAGAAGAAGTTCACTGGTATCGGTGCTGTCGGTATAGTCCTCCATCTTTATGGAAAGGTAGGTCTTGTATACCTGACGGAAGTTCTTGAGGTCTGTTGCGTCAAAGGCCTGCTGTGTGCTCTGAGGAGTGATGAGTATCTCCTCGCCCTCGCCCACAAGTGTGAAGGTCTCGGTGATCTCGTCGCTGATGACCTCTATCTTTGAAATATCGTTGATGTTGAGCATATAAAGCGACTCGTCAACGAATTCGATGAGGTCCCAGTCGAGGAAAGCGACCTTATCCTTGGGAAGAATCGCCACAAGGTTGAACAGCAGGGAATAGGCGTAGTAATATCCGCCCTCCTGAAGCTCGGAAAGATATACGTAGTTATCCAGTCCGCTGTAATTGTAGTGGATGGTCCAGGCGGGCTTTTCGGGGTCTATTCCGAAGGGCGCAAGCTCCTCGGCGGTCATGACCTCCTGATAATTGCCGATAGCCACGGTCGCGCTTCCTACGAACTGGGTGAAGGTCTGGAGCATGGTCTCATATCCGGATGAGGGGATATAGTTTGCCGGAGCCTTCATCTCGTAGAAGGTGGTGGTAGGCTGTTCGGTAACAACGCCGTCCTCGATGTAATCCACCCATATCTTGTACTCATCGTTGTGCATGATATAGAAATCATGTACGGTGAAGTAATCGGTGGTGCCGAGGGGATACGCCAGAATAGGAGTGATAAGGTTGGTTATGGGTGCGAGAAGCGTGGACTGAAGCGAAGCCTCAAGCACATACACCGCGTCGCGGTCCTTATAGCGCGCGTAATATGCCGCGCCGGTGGGGATCATGCTGCCTATGTATACGATATGCTCGCTGCCGTCAACAGTGGTGAGCCTGTACCATGCCGGTTCGGAAGCGTCGTCAAGTCCGTACTCCTCCCACTCGGTGCATTCTGTGGTGACACGGGTCATGGAAAGGGTATAGCCGGCGGAGGTCACAAGGGAGGAAAGCGCGGTCTTGTCGTAGGGCGCGCCCTCGTTGCCCTTTATATAGAATTCGTCGTCGTCTCCGCGGTAGAAGGTATAGGTGCCGTAGCTGTTATGCACTTCTATGGTATCTATCGTTGCCTTCTCGCAGTGCTCGAACATGAGTATGCGGTTGTTTATGCCCAGGACTTCTCCGGGAAGAAGCTCGGGGATCACATCCTCGGTCGCTGTGAGCTTGGCGATAAGGGGATTTACGACAAGGAAATAACCCAGTATCAGCACCACGGCGACAATGCCGAGGATGATTATCAGCTTTTTCTGTTTTTTCAGCATCGTCTTTTACCCCATTACAGGTGTCTGCGCTGTACGAATACGACAATGCCGAGAACGAGCATGATCGAAGGAAGCAGAGCTGTGTAGATAACAGTCCATGTATTTGCCTGCTCGGCTGTGATGTCGAGAGAATTGTCCTCGAATACACGGAAGTCGATATCAATCGGTACCTTCTCGCGTCCCATTGCCTTCATGACGGCAAAGAGCACGTCGGCGTTGCCGTAGGCATTGGACTGGAGATAGCTCTGCGCAGCGAATTCCGTGGTACCGCAGGCGAGAACATAGGAGGTATACGCTTCATTGTCGATGTATATCTGATCCTGCGTAAGAGTCATCAGATTGAATACTCCTGTGGATTCTATCTCGTCCTGATTCTCGAAGGTATAGGAGTTTGTTGTGGCGGAGGAGTTCAGAACAGCACCGGTAGTGCGGGAGGACTGGTCAATGGACTTCTGCGTGTAGAGGAGATTTACCGGCATCGCGTAGCGGACGATCGCCTTCGGAGTGGTTTCGAGAGTACGGATAGACTTGGTGAGAGACTCTGCCAGACCCTCGTCAACATAGGTGGAGACCAGCGAGAAGCCGTCCGCCGAAATCGAATCGTAGGGGTCCTTGAGTACGGACTGACCGAAGGAGATACCCCACTCGGAGAGGAATTCGTTGAGCTCGGGGAACTCCTGCGTACCCATTGCGTTGGGGTCCATGAATACCATGAGGTTGCCGTAGCTGTCGAGGAAATCCGCAATCTTGTCTATTTCGTTCACCTCGTCGTGAACGCCCAGGAAGTCGTAGCGGGGACCGTTGATTACGACGATCTGCGCCTCGGGGTCTATATCTTCCTTGGTAAGGTCGATGGTGCGCACGTCGTAGCCCGCGTCGCCAAAGAGCTGCGAAAGCTGCGTGGATGTGGTGGTCTCGCCGTGACCGGTGGTGAAGTACGCGATGGGGTGGTCGTAGGCAAGCTGGAGAATGGCTGTGGTTATCTTATATTCGCCGTTGAACGCGAATACGCTGTTGTCGCTCTCGGCAAAGGTGTAGAAACCCTCGATTGCGAACACGCGGTAATCGGTATCGGACGCGATAATGACGTTGGTGGTCTTTATCGTGGAAGCGGCGGTGGTCTTGTACTGGTTCACGGCAGTGGGATTCGTGATGATGTCTATATATTCAACGTCGATGAAATCGAATTCCTTCTGATATGCCAGAGCCATCTGGTGTACGAGCTTCTGATAATACTCGCCTTCAAGAGTATCCTGAGCGCAGCAGAATATTATCTTTATGTGGATGTCGTCCTCGGAGAGGTCGGCAAGCAGGTCGCGGGAGGCGTCGCCCACTCCGTAAAGCTGCTCGGCGGTCATATCGCCGTACCAGAGCAGGTTATAGCAGAGAGCCGAGAAGATTGCGTTCACGGCGATCACTACGGCGACCACAACGGCGGTGAAGGCCACTGCGGCGGAACCGTACTTGAATTTCCTGTCGGAGAACAATCCCTTATTCGACTGCTTTTTTATTACTTTTTCGTTTGCAGCGTTGTTCATCTTATTTTCAGATCCTTTCGAATGTTTCGGACAGTCAGCGTAATTCTCTTATTCCCACTTGCGCTTTTCGTAAATGCGTACAGTGAGGAAGAGGAAAACGAAGGATATGGAGGCGTAGTAGAGAACCGCCGCGAAATCGAATACGCCGTATGTGAAGTTGGTGAAACGGCTGTAGATGGAGATCCAGTTGAGGACCGCACGGACAGCGTATACGTCAATATAGGAGTTGAGGAAATTGCAGAGCAGCGCGAACATGAGTATCGCCAGAGTTCCCATTACCGCGACTATCTGATTTTCGGTAAGGGAGGAGACGAATATGCCGATGGAGATGAAAGCCGCGCCCAGAAGGAGAAGAGCTATCGAATAGCCCAGCAGAGTTGCCGCAAGGTTCGGAAGCACGAGAGCGTCAGGCTGGTAGCGGAAAAGCACATAGAAATCCAGGCAGGATACGAGATAGGTGGCGGCAAACATGGTATATGCCGCGCAGAACTTCGCCGCTACCATAGCGGGAAGCGAAACGGGAGAGGTGAGGAGCAGCTGCTCGGTCTTGAGCTTGCGTTCCTCCGACATGGACTTCATTGTGAGAAGAGGAATAATGATCGAGAAAATGAAAATCAGAAATGTGAAGTATGCGCCGAGGTCGGTGTCGCCGCTGAGCGCGGCCTGAACGGTGTTCATCGAGAACAGAAATCCGCTGACAGCCAGATAGACCGCTATATAGATATAGCCTATCGGAGAGGTAAAATACGACCTCAGTTCACGTTTGTAGATAGCTAACATGTTGTTATTTTACTCCTTGGAATGTTTTGGAGAAATTCGGACGGTTATTCGGTCACAGGGTCACTGCGCGTCAGTTTCGGACTGTGCGTCCCCGGAAGCGGCGGTGTTGAGCTTTATCTTTTTCTTTCTGGTCTTCGAAGCGTTTTCGGACACGTCAAGCAGCGAGATAAAGATATCCTCCAGGCTCACGCCCTTCTGCTCCAGACCGATAAGCGCCCAGTTGTTCTCCGCCAGCAGCTTGAACAGAGGCTTGCGGATATCCACTCCGGCTTCGCTCTCGATGAGGTAGGTGGTGGAGTCGAGCTCATGCTCGGCAAGAGCCTCGACATAGGTGACCGACTGAAGCTTTTTGAGCGCGGGCATTATATCCCTGGGGTTGCCGCATATCTTCGCGGAGATACGGCGGCTGCCGCCCGCGATGTCGGCAAGCTCCTCGGTGCGCTCATCCGCCACGACTCTGCCCTTGTTGATGAT
>JAZQNC010000080.1:0-3842 GCA_045627165.1 Eubacteriales bacterium | reverse complement strand
TCTCTATATTCAGCTTTTCGGGAAGGGGATTTATATCGTCAAGAGAGAGCGAGGGAAGTGTGGCAAGCTGCTCGGGCGTGTCGTCGGTTTCCTGCCAGAGGCGGAATACCTCGCCGTCGGCGATTATCTTTTCCGCGTCTTCTCTGCTCCAGCTCTGCTTTGCGGCGCTGAGACGAGCCGCCTCGTCGTCAAGTCTCTGTTTGCCCAGAGTCTTTGAAGGCGTGAGGACGACCGTTGCCGCGGGTGTGGTAAAATACTCGCCGAGAAGCTGCTCGAAATATCCGGTCTCCAGCTTTCCGCGCAGAGAATTCAGCATATCGTCGCAGAGCAGATTCTGCATCGGGTCTCCGCCGTAGAGCCAGCTGTCCATTGAGTTCATGGCAAATACCAGTCCGCGGGGGAAGGTGCCGTAATCGCGCTCACGGCAGCGGAACTCGAAGCTGTTGAAGGACGCGCGGAGAAGCGAAGGCTCTATGCCGTTGTCGCAGAGAGACTTTATCGTATCCGAAACCACGGCGCGTATCCGGTCAAGCTTGCCTTCGTCCGTGTTGCGTATTTCAAGCGTCGTGAAATTCTGCTGTACTCCGTCATATCCGCCGAAGTATACCTCTTCGCCCAGTCCCGCGTCGAGAATGGCCTTTTTAAGCGGAGACTCGTTGGTTCCGCAGAGAATGTCGCAGAGCACAGACAGCGCGCAGTTCTTTTCGGGCTCGTCGAAACGGGAGGTCATGTATCCGAAGCCGATATATGCCTTGTTTTCGGTATCCTCGCTCTCGGATATCTCATATTCGCCGCGCCATTCCTTTCCGCTTACCGGAGTCTGCATGGGAATATCGGAATTTATCCTGAGGTAATCGTAACGCGCGATAAAGCTCTCGATTTTCGCCAGAACGTCATCTATGTTCAGATCTCCGTCAATGAAGATGCGGGAATTGGAGGGATGATAATATCTTCTGTGACAGTCAAGGAAATATTCGTAGGTAAGGGTGGGAATGAATTCGGGATTTCCTCCGCTGTCGCAGCCGTAGCACACGTCTGGGAAAAGCAGAGAGCTCATCTTCTCGCTCATGATGGAATCGGCGGAGGAATAATCGCCCTTCATTTCGTTGAACACCACACCATTGTATTTCGGCTCGGCGTCCGGACTTTCAAGCTCGTATCTCCAGCCCTCCTGCATGAATATGTTTTTGTTGGTGAGGATGGCGGGATTGAGCACCGCGTCCATATACACGTCGATGAGGTTGAGAAAATCCTTGTCGTTGCGGCTGGACACGGGGTACATGGTCTTGTCCGGGAACGTAAAGGCGTTGAGGAAGGTCTGGAGAGAACCCTTGAGCAGCTCGACGAAGGGTTCCTTCACCGGATACTTATCTGAGCCGCAGAGCACCGAATGTTCGAGGATATGGAAAACGCCGGTATCGTTTTCGGGTATGGTTTTGAAGGTTATGGCAAAGGTCTTGTTGTTGTCGGGACGGTAAAGCCAGCAGAGCTGTGCGCCGTTTTTGACGAAGGTCATCTCGTACAATATGCCGTCAAGCTCGCCGACGGGACGGATATTGTCCACACGGAAACCGTGAATGATATCACCTGTATTAAGCTTCATAGTTATCTCCCCATATATACGGTCATTCTGTTTCGTTGTATTCTGATAATATAATATTGTAGCACACAATCGGGCATTTGTAAATACAAAAACGTCCGAAACATATTATGTTACATATACAAAAAAGCGGACGGCTCTCTCCGGTATGTCCGGCGCCGTCCCGTGCTGTCGGTTTCAGTATTTTTTTGGCAGAATCACGCTGAACGTGCTGCCCGCGCCGACTCTGCTTTCACACTCTACTCTGATTGACAGAAGAGCGGCGGCCTTTCCGGTAAGAAAGAGTCCGAGTCCGCTGGATTTCTGTCCCAGTCTGCCGTTCACTCCGGTATAGCCCTTTTCGAATATCCTCGGAATGTCCTCCGGCGCGATGCCTATGCCGCTGTCGCTTATGCGTATGACGCCGCCTTTGGCTGTTACCCTGATCTCACCCTCAGGAGTATATTTTACCGCGTTGGAGATGAGCTGTTCAAGAATGAAGCTCAGCCATTTTCTGTCGGTAACGGCGCTTTCGTCGGTGGGAACATAGCACAGCTTCAGCTTCCGCATGATAAACTGCGGAGCGAATTTCCGCAGCGTCTCACGGATGATCTCATCAAGAGAGTATTCCCTGATCATCAGATCGTTTGAGCTGCCGTCAAGTCTGATATAGTCCAGCACCATCTCAACATACTGTTCTATCCTCGCAAGCTCACAGCGCAGAGCGATGCTTTTCTCGGAATCATCGTCAAGCCACAGCTTCATCACCGCTATCGGAGTCTTTATCTGATGTATCCAAGCGGTGTAGTATTCGCCGTCCGCCTGTTCCTTCGCGCAGTATTCGGTTTTCAGCCGGCATATCTCATCTTCAAGCAGACGTATCATCTCGCAGTAGTCGCCGTCACGGAGCGTATTTTCCGCGACACATTCGGCGCCGTTCACGAGAATTTCGGTTATCGCCTGTTCGCGCTGAGCGGACGCCCTGCACTCAATAATAAAATCCACGACAATGATCATAAGCAGCAGAATGGCGGTAAGTATCTCCGAATATATCAAAGGCTCAAACATCACGTCATAGAGAATAAAGGTGGCCGTGTTGAACAGCGACATTGCAGCAAAAACGATTATCGCGGTCCTGTCCTTTTTCAAACAGTCCAGCATTACCTTAAATATCCGATTTTTTTCTCCGCTCATTTTACCGTGTACCCGCTTCCCGGCTTTGTGATGATAACGTCGGTCATGCCGCAGTCCTCGAGCTTTCTGCGAAGTCTCGACACGTTGACGGTAAGAGTATTTTCCTCAATGTACAGATCGCTCTGCCACAGTCTCATCATAAGCGCGTCCCGGCTGACGATTTTACCCCTGTTTTCCAGAAGCACCTGAAGTATGCGGAATTCGTTTTTTGTCAGCTCTGCGCTCCTGCCGCCGCAGGAAACCACGGCGCTGCCGAGGTCCAGTATACCGCCGTTGAATTCTATCACCGACGGATTTCCCTGTGAGCCGTTTATTTCATAAGTCCGTCTCAATACCGCCTGAACCTTGGCGTTGAGCACCATCGGATCCACCGGCTTGGCTATGAAATCGTCTCCGCCCATATTTACCGCCATGACTATATTCATATTGTCCGAGGCAGAGGAAATAAAAACTATCGGCACCGAGGATATTTTTCTTATCTCGGCGCACCAGAAATATCCGTCCCGGAAGGGGAGCATGATATCCATAAGCACGAGATGAGGATCGTATTCGGTAAACTCGGACATGACGCTGTGAAAATCGCGCACTGTCTCGACAGAGTTTTCATAGCCCTCAAGCTGTTTTTTCATTGCTCCCGCAAGAGCGAAATCGTCTTCGACGAGCATTATTCTGTACATGGCATTTCTCCGGAAAAATTCGGTTAAACGGGTATTCCGTCCGAAGAGCATATTCTCCGGACGGAAAGAGTTATTTATGTCGATCAGTGAACTATTCTGTAATACGTTCTCGCGGTCAGCAGATATATTACCGTATATACCAGCGCAAACACGGCGAAGGTGATCAGAGAGCATACGACGAACAGCCCAGTATTTGTCAGCATCAGCATTTTCAGAAACTTGAGCAGTATCGGAAAGGCGACGGCAGTGTGAATTCCTGCGGTTATCAGCGGCAGGAAGAACTGCATTACCAGCTGGGCGCTTATCGTCTTCCGCACTTCCTTCTGTTCCATTCCTATCTTCTGCATTATCTGGAAATTCTCTCTGTCCTCATAGCCCTCGGATATCTGCTT
>JAZQNC010000079.1:0-6586 GCA_045627165.1 Eubacteriales bacterium | reverse complement strand
AGAACTGCAAATATCTCGACGAGCTTTCGGGTGTGCCGATATACAGGACCATGGAGGAATTCTACTCTGCCTCTGCAGCAGATCTGTGTATCATAACCACGCCGATACATTTTCATACGAAGCAGATTGTCACCGCGCTTTCCCACGGCTCCAACGTCATGTGCGAAAAGCCGCTTTCCGGATGCTCCGAAGATGAAAAAATACTGAACGAAGCCGCCGAAAAATACGGGAAATTCGTTATTATCGGCTATCAGTGGAGCTACAGCAGACCTGTAAATCAGCTGAAAAAGGACATTGCCGACGGAATATACGGCAGACCGGTCATGCTCAAAACGCTGGTCCTATGGCCGAGAGACGTGAACTATTTCACACGCAGCAGCCGCTGGGCGGGACGCATCACGATTGACGGAATGCCTGTAAATGACAGCGTTGCGGCAAATGCCGCGGCGCACTATCTGCACAATATCCTTTACGTTACGGGAAAGGACGTCGGTATCAGCAGCGAGGTCACGGAGCTGAAGGCCGATCTGCTGCGCTTAAACGCCATCGAAAATTTCGATACAGCCGTTGTACGCTTTACTATGGACAACGGAGGGCGGGGACTGTTCGTCGCTTCCCACGACACGGATACCGTCTGCGATCCCTGCTTTACCTATACCTTCGAAAAGGGTATGGTAAAATATGACAGCGACAGCCGCGTCATAGCCGGACGCCTCGAATCCGGAGAGGAAATCGTCTACGGCAATCCCTTTGAAAACGTCAACGAGAAAATTTACGAAGCCATCCGCGCCTGCCGCGTCAAGGGTTATAAGCCTGTCTGCGGAATAAGCGCGGCGGCTCCTCATGTGCGCTGTATAGAAAAAATACAGAGCTGTCCGATCTGTGACATACCGGAAGAGCTTGTGCATAAGCGCGGCAGTTATCTGTACGCAGAGGGTCTGTCCGATGCTCTGCGCCGCTGTTATGATGAGGAAAAGCTTCTTTCGGAGCTTCCCGACGGAGACAGGTGGGTAAGACGGTCATGACGGAAGAAGAGATTTTTAGCTTTGAAGCTCCGAAAAAGGCGGTATTGCCCGACAAGAATATCGTGTTCGGAGTGATCGGTCTGGCGCACGGACACATATATTCAATGGTGGAAGGTCTGCGTCAGGCGGGAGCAGAGCTGAAATACGTTTATGAAGACGACAGGCTGCTTCTCGCCGCTTTTCTGAGAAGATATCCGGACGCGGTGGCTGTCGATAGCCCCGAACGCATATACGGCGACAGCGGGATATCTCTTATCGCCTCGGCCGCGATCCCGGGACTTCGCGCCGGCATCGCAGTAAAAGCCATGAATTCCGGTAAGGACTTTTTTGTTGACAAGGCTCCGCTCATCTCCCTCGAACAGCTCGATATGGTACGCGATACCATATCCGAAACAAAGCGCAGATATTTCGTGTATTACAGCGAAAGCGTGACAAACGCCGCAACGCTCTGCACCGGAGAGCTGATACGGCGCGGGGTGATCGGTAATGTATTCCATATTGACGGCTTCGGTCCTCATCAGCTCAATCCCTCCACACGCGCCGACTGGTTCTTTGACCGCAGGTATACCGGAGGAATACTCATCGACCTGGTATGTCATCAGCTTCATCAGTTACTGTGCTGGTGCGGAACGGACAATATTACCGTAAACAGCGCCCGCACAATGAACTGCTGTCACCGTGAATATGATGATTTCGACGACTACGGAGACCTGACCGTTACAGCGGACAACGGCGTTACCGGATTTTTCCGCGTGGACTGGAGTTCTCCCAACGGTCTTGGCACATGGGGAGACGCGCGCATGTTCATTCAGGGCGAAAAGGGATATATTGAGCTTCGCAAAAACTGCGACATCTGTTACGGGATGCAGGACAGCAACATATATCTCGTCACGCAGGAGGGCAAATATCACCGAAACGTCAGAAACGACATAAATATTCCCTTTTTCCGCAATCTGATAAACGACTGTATATACCGCACCGAGACCGCCGTGCCCGCCGATACCGCCCTGAAGGCCATTGAAATCGCCATAAAAGCACAGATGAAAAGCAAAGCTTAAAGGATACAGAAAATGATAGATGCAGAAAATTCGGTACTGAGAAAAATAAAGCGCGCAAACACCGACTGGTGGATAAACGAAAAGGCAGTAGTCGGCGCAAACGGCAAGACATATATTGCCTATGTAACAGATATGGGCGAAATACATGTCAAGGAACTTGACGCTAAATGCTCAAAAGAGCCAAGCCGCGACGTGCGCCTCTGCGTGCTCAATCATAACTATTCGGACGAGCACAACGCTCCTTCTGTCTGCATTCTCGAAAACGGAAAAATACTGGTATCGTATACCGGACATCAGGTAAGATACATAACGTACCGCATAACCGAAAAGCCCTATGACATAATGTCTTTCGGACCCGAGCACAGACTTACCTATGACGGAAACGTCACCTACGCGCAGGTGTTTGAAAACACTGTCCGCAATGAAATTTGGATGTTCAGCCGTGTAAACGGTGTGACATGGCAGTTCCGCTGTTCGGCAGTCGCTGCCGAGAGCTGGAGCGAACCGCATAAATTTCTCGAATCCGACAAGGGAGGTCTTTTCTATCTCAATGTGCGCAAGCAGTACATAAACACATCCACGCGCGAGCAGTGGTTCTTTGCGCTTTACGGACATCCGAAGGTTTCAAAGGATCACACCATACGAAGCGGAATCTTTTCCTGCAGCGGAGAACTTCTCTTAACCGACGGCACTCCGACAGGTCAGAACCTCTATACCGGAGGAAAGATAGAGATAGAAAAGCTCGATATTGTCTACGACTCTCCTCAGGGAACCACGGTTCGGCTTCTTGACGTATCTCCCACGCTTCCGCTGCGTGTGGGCTTTGCGCCTTTTGCAATGGATGACGAGCGTTCACCCTCGCCTTCGCTTCCCGAGTACCGCTCCGCCACGTTCACAGGCGAAAAATGGGAAGTATCCGAAACAATCTGCAAAGCCGGAGAATTTCTCGCCCGCGATATTGTCGACGGCTCACAGACCTATCTCGGAGGCATGGCATATTATTACGGAGTAGGCGAGGCGGGACTTCATCCGCGGGATATGGCCGAGACCACGACCAACCGCATATATATCGCCCGCTTTGACGGATGTGACCGTGTGCTCGAAAGCTACATTTCCCATAACCGCGGCAAAACGTACGAGCTTGAACAGACAATACGGCGCATAGAGGGAAACAGGAATATAAAGATATGGCGGCCCACCGTTCCGATACACGCGCAGGACAATATGCCTCTGTACTGGCATGAAGGTCACTACGCGGCTCATACGGGAGGCTGGCATTGCGACGCGGTCATGTATATCGAATACGACGACTGACCTCTCAAATCCGTATTAAACATAAATACCGCAGGACATCTCATCGGGAAATGTCCTGCTGATTTTAATTGCGTCTCTGATTTTGTTTCGCCCAGCTTTTCGGCGGCAACCGCGAGCATGAGCTTTATGCGGTTCTCCTGATTGACCTTTGTCGCTCCGGGGTCATAGTCGATAGGAACGATATTGGCTTCCGGATATACTTCCTTGACAGAGCGCACCATTCCCTTTCCGACAATGTGATTCGGAAGACATCCGAAGGGCTGAGTGCATACCACGTTAGGATAGCCTGTCTCGATAAGCTCCATCATCTCGGCGGTAAGCAGCCATCCCTCGCCCATCTTACAGCCCGGACCTATGACCTTGGCAGCAAGGTGTTTCAGATGCTCGTATGTGGAGGGTACGGTAAACACCCCCGCCTTTGTCACCGCGTCGCGGAACATACCTTCTACCTTCGTGAATATATCCAGCAGAAGCGTACATACCTTTTTCTTTGCGGCGCTTCCTCCGTAAAGCTTTATATCCTCGATACGGTTGTCGATTTTGAACATGAGGAAATTTGCCATTCCGGGAACGCAGACCTCGCAGCCCTGAGAAGCCAGGAATTTTTCCAGTCCGTTGTTTGCCAGTGAAGAATACTTGACGTAAATCTCACCCACGATGCCCACACGGACCCGCGGAGTCTTATTCACCGGGATCCCGGCAAAGTCAGCGGCTATCTCATGGAGTATGCCGCCCACCCTGTTCATGTTCAGCTTTGCCGCGGAGCCCTTGAAAACGGGCGTGAGCCTGTCAAGCCACTCCTTTATCTTACGGTCTGTATCGCCCTCGTTTATCTCATAGGGACGCAGCTGATTGGAACAGAGCATCATCATATCCGCAAAGTATATGGCGTATATGCATTTGAGGATCATCGGGAGAGTGAAACGGAAACCGCTGTTTTTCTCCATACCCGAAAGGTTGAGCGAAATTACCGGAACATTGGGATATCCCGCCTTGGTCAGAGCCTTGCGGAGCAGGTGGATATAGTTTGACGCACGGCAGCCGCCTCCCGACTGGGAAATCATGAGCGCCGTTTTGTTTACGTCGTATTTGCCGCTCTGCAGCGCGCCGATAAGCTGACCTATGCAGAGCAGTGCGGGATAGCAGGTATCGTTATGGACATATTTCAGTCCCGTATCGGCGATCTCTCTGCCGCTGGTATAGAGCAGCTCCATATTATAGCCGTGAGCGATAAATATGCTCTTTATAAACTCAAAATGTATCGGAGCCATATTGGGAATTAGTATCGTATACTCCGATTTCATTTTTCTCGTAAATTCTACTCTTTTTACTTCTTCTGACATTACAGCCTCATAAAACTCACTATTGCCCGAATACCCTTATTTGTTTTCCGACGCGTCGAGAGCCGCAAACAGTGAACGAAGTCTTATCTTTACCGCGCCGAGGTTCGTTATCTCGTCTATCTTTATCTGAGTGTATATTCTTCCCTCGCGTTCGAGGATAGAACGCACCTCATCGGTGGTTATAGCGTCAACTCCGCATCCGAAGGAGACAAGCTGAACAAGATTGATACTGCTGTCGCATCTCGTGACGTACTTCGCGGCGGCATAGAGTCTCGAATGATATGTCCACTGATTGAGCACGTTCACCGGGAAATGCTCAACCTCGTCGCTTACCGAATCCTCGGTGATCACCGCCGCGCCGAGCTCGCAGATAAGGCGGTCGATACCGTGATTGATCTCCTCGTCAAGGTGATAGGGTCTGCCGGAAAGGATACATACCCTCATTCCGTTTTCACGGGCGGCGGCAAGATATTCCTTTCCCTTTGCGCGGACGTCCTTCATATAGGCCTCGTATTCCGCGTAAGCCGCGTCACACGCTGAATTTATCTCCTTCTGAGTTATATCGGGATAGTAACCGCACATGATATTCTTTATCTTTTTGCGGAAATCTCCGGGACGGTGGATACCGACGTAATCGTAGATAAATCTTATATCGCGCACCGCGGGGACATTGCCGTGGATGACCTCGGGATAATAAGCCACAACAGGACAGTTATAGTGATTGTCGCCCAGTCCCTCATCAAAATTAAAGGTCATGCAGGGATAGAATATCGTGTCTATGCCCTGTGAGATAAGCGAATCTATATGACCGTGAAGCAGCTTCGCGGGATAGCATATCGTATCGGAGGATATGGTCTTCTGTCCTCTGACGTAAAGATTGTGATCGGAATGGGGAGAAAGAACCACTTCAAAACCAAGCTCCGTAAGGAAGGTATGCCAGAAGGGAAGAAGCTCAAACATATTGAGTCCCATCGGCACTCCTATCCTGCCGCGTTTGCCCTCTTTTGACTTGTAGGAAGCCAGCTTTTCGCGCTTGTAGGCGTAAAGATTAAGTATGGGCTTATCCGACTTCTGTGCGCCGTTTTTAACGAGAGGACGTTCGCAGCGGTTTCCGCCGATGAATTTTCTGCCGCCGTTGAAGGTATTGACTGTAAGACGGCAGTTGTTCTGACAGCCTCCGCAAGTGATCGCGTTTATCCTGTGGGTAAAGCTTTTCAGCTCAGCCTCGCCGAGCACGCTGCTCTTGAGCAGCGCGTTTGCCTTGCTCTTGCTTTTTCCGTACAATGCGCAGCCGTATGCGCCCATAAGTCCCGAAATATTCGGACGCACCACATTATGTCCGGTCTCCTTCTCAAATGCGCGAAGAACCGTCTCGTTAAGCAATGTACCGCCCTGAACCACAATGTTCTCACCCAGACTGTCCGCGCTTGACGTGCGGATGACCTTGTACAGCGCGTTCTTAACGACGGAAATGGACAGACCCGCTGAGATATTTTCTATCGTCGCGCCATCCTTCTGAGCCTGCTTGACGGATGAATTCATGAACACGGTGCAGCGCGAGCCCAGATCCACGGGACGGTCGGCATGTATACCCTTCTCCGCCAGCTCCTGAATCGTCATTCCCCATGCTCCTGCAAAGGTCTGAAGGAACGAACCGCAGCCCGATGAGCAAGCCTCGTTAAGGAAAATATTGTCGATAGCGCCGTTATGTATCTTGAAGCATTTTATATCCTGACCTCCGATGTCGATGATAAAGTCCACATCCGGCTGGAAATATTTTGCGGCGCGCAGATGTGCCACAGTTTCCACAAGGCCAAAATCAATGCCAAATGCGTTGCGGATAAGG
>JAZQNC010000078.1:0-2141 GCA_045627165.1 Eubacteriales bacterium | reverse complement strand
ATTCACCGAAGAGGATATAGCATATCTCCGCGGCAAGGGAGTATTTGACGAGAAATTCCTCGAATATCTCGCGGATTTCAGATTTACCGGAGATATATGGGCTATTCCCGAGGGAATGCCGATATTCCCTCATGAGCCGGTTATCACGGTCCGCGCTCCCGCGATACAGGCGCAGTTTATCGAGACCTTCGTGCTGCTGACCTTCAATCACCAGTCGCTCATAGCAACCAAGGCCAACCGTATCGTCAGAGCGGCTGCGGGACGGCCGGTCAGCGAATTCGGTTCGAGACGCGCCCAGGGTCCGACAGGCGCGATACTCGGAGCGCGTGCCGCGTATATCGCCGGCTGCGCGGGCTCTGCCTGCACGATAGCCGAGGAACGCTACGGAGTTCCCGCAGGCGGTACCATGGCTCACTCGTGGGTGCAGATGTTCGACACCGAGTATGACGCTTTTGACGCTTATCTGAAAACATATCCGGACAATCCCTGTCTTTTGGTGGACACCTACAACGTACTGCGCAGGGGCGTGCCCGACGCCATCGCCGCTTTCAAGGCTCACGGAATAACGAAATGCTCGATACGTCTGGATTCGGGAGATATTTCCTACCTGACGCAGAAGGCGAGAAAGATGCTGGACGACGCGGGACTGACCGAATGCAGGATCGTCGTCTCCAATTCTCTCGACGAATATATCATACGCGATATCCTCGGTCAGGGAGCCTGTGTTGACGCTTTCGGCGTGGGCGAGCGTCTCGTAACCGCAAAGAGCAGTCCGGTGTTCGGCGGAGTATACAAGCTTGCCGCGGTCGAGGACGGCGAGGGAAACATCATCCCCAGAATAAAGATAAGCGAAAACGCCGCAAAGATCACGAATCCCCATTACAAGAAGGTCTACCGCATCTACGAAAACGACAGCGGAAAGGCGATAGCCGACTATATAACCCTCTACGACGAGGTAATAGACCCGTCAAAGCCTCTTACCATATTCGATCCCGATTACGTCTGGAAGCGCAAGACGCTTACCGACTACCGCATAGAGGAGCTTCAGAAGCCCATATTCCTGGGCGGCAAGCTGGTTTACGAGCTGCCCTCCACCGACGAGATAAGAAAGCTCTGCCGCGAACAGATAGACCTGCAGTGGGACGAGGTAAAGCGTTTTGAAAACCCGCACAATTACTACGTCGATCTTTCCGAAAAGCTCTGGAAGATAAAGTTCGACATGGTAATGGGCAGCTGATCCGTATTCAGTAAACAAAACATACCGAAATATATTCTGTTGTGAGGAAAACAAAATGAAAAAGCTTAATATCGCAATAATAGGCCAGGGAAGAAGCGGCCGGGATATCCACGGCGCGTTCCTTCGCCGCGAGGACGCAAAGGAAAAGTTCAACGTAGTGGCTGTAGTTGACGCAATGCCCGAAAGAAGAGCAAGAGCGGAGAAGGAATACGGCTGTGCCGTATATTCCGACGTGGAGATGCTCTTCGAGAGAGACGATATCGACCGCGTGATCAACTCATCCTTCAGCCATATGCACTACCCGGTCACAAAGCAGCTCCTTGAGCACGGCTTCAACGTTGTCTGCGAAAAGCCCGCCGCCTACTGCGTTGACGAGATTGACGATCTTATCAACACCGCAAAGGAACACGGCGTAATGTACAACGTATTCCAGCAGTCCCGTTTCGCTCCCTATTTCCGCAAGATAACCGAAATCATCAATTCCGGCGTTCTGGGCAGACTCATCGAAGTCGATATAGAGTTCAACGGCTTCTCACGCCGCTGGGACTGGCAGACCCTTCAGTGCTTCAAGGCCGGAAGCCTTACGAACACCGGACCTCATCCCATCGACCAGGCTCTCGCTATCCTCAATGACTACGACAATATGCCCAACGTGTTCTGCCGCATGGACAGAGTAAATACCTACGGCGACGCCGAGGACTATGTAAAGCTTATCCTCACGGCTCCCGAAAAGCCTCTTATCGACATTTCCATTTCCAGCTGCGACGCTTATCCGGGCGCAACCTATAAGATAGAAGGTCAGCGCGGCGGACTCAAGGGTACGATGGGACGCATCGACTGGAAGTATTACATCGACGACGAGACTCCCACCGAGCATATCACAAGCACTCCCATAGCAAAGCCC
>JAZQNC010000077.1:0-5066 GCA_045627165.1 Eubacteriales bacterium | reverse complement strand
CTTCCTAAGACCGCTTGGCCTCCGACTTAACGTCGGACAGGCTGACGAGCTTGAAGGACTCGAGGAAAAGGCTATCAAGACAGGAGCTTCCAAGCTTTATATAGAAGATCTCCGTGAAGATTTTATCGTCAACTATATATGGCCTACACTCAAGGCCGGCGCGAAGTACGAGAATACATACCTTCTCGGAACGTCCTTTGCGCGTCCCTGCATCGCAAAGCGTATTGTTGAGATCGCAAAGGCGGAAGGCGCTGACGCTATCTGCCACGGCTGCACTGGCAAGGGCAACGACCAGGTTCGTTTTGAGCTCTCCATCAAGGCTTTCGCTCCCGATATGAAGATAATCGCTCCCTGGCGTATCTGGGATATCAAGAGCCGTGACGAGGAAATAGATTACGCCGAAGCTCATAATATTCCGCTCAAGATCAACCGCGAGACCAACTATTCCAAGGATAAGAACATCTGGCATCTCTCTCATGAAGGACTCGATCTCGAGGATCCCGCAAATGAGCCGATGTACGATAAGATTCTCGAGCTCGGCATCGATCCTATCGCAGCTCCCGATGCTCCCACATATGTTACTGTAGGATTTGAAAAGGGTGTTCCGGTATCGGTTGACGGTGAAAAGCTCGGCGCGATTGAAATAGTTGAGAAGCTCAACGCTCTCGGCGGTGCCAACGGCATAGGCCTCCTCGATATCGTAGAAAACCGTCTTGTGGGAATGAAGAGCCGCGGCGTATACGAAACTCCCGGCGGATCCATTCTTTACCGCGCTCATGAGGCTCTCGAAACTATCACGATCGACCGTGATACTCTCCATGAGAAGCAGATAATGGCCAACAAGTTTGCCGATCTTGTATACTTCGGCAAGTGGTTTACACCTCTCCGTGAGGCAATGTCCGCTTTCGTAGACGTTACACAGGAGAACGTGACCGGTGAAGTAAAGCTCAAGCTCTACAAGGGCAATATGATTCTTTCCTCCGTAACGTCTCCCTACTCTCTCTACGATCCCGAAATCGCTTCCTTCGGCGATGATGAGGGCGCGTACAATCAGGCTGACTCGGCTGGATTTATCAACCTCTTCGGTCTTCCCATGACCGTTCAGGCAAGACTTAACGCTAAGCTCAATAAGTAATGATCTGCCGGGCGATATTTGAAGATTGACACTGTTTAACGTAAGAATTCGGTAGTATAAGGGCTGAACCCGCTTCATTATTGGTTCAGCCCATTATATGTTAATTTCATGATAGATTAAAGTGCAGGTATAGGTAAAAAATGAACGCATTGTGGGCCGGCCGTTTTTCAAAGGCGCTTGACAGTAAGGTAAACGATTTCAATTCCTCCATACGCTTCGACTGCCGTATGTACCGTGCGGATATCCGCGGAAGCATGGTTCACGCGGAAATGCTCGGAAGACAGGGAATAATAGCAAAAGAAGAAGCGGACAGGATCATAGAAGGTCTGAAAGGAATTCTGTCTGATCTTGATTCCGGCGCTCTTGATTTCGATTATGAGGCCGAAGATATTCATATGTTTGTCGAGGCGGAGCTTACGAAGAGAATCGGCGATACGGGAAAGCGGGTACATACAGCGCGAAGCCGCAACGACCAGGTTGCGCTGGACATACGTCTCTATCTCCGTGATGAGTGCGACGAGATCATCGAGATGATAAAGCAGCTTATAGGAGCTATTACCGATAAGGCTGCCGAAAACAGTGAAACCATAATGCCGGGTTATACCCATATGCAGCGGGCTCAGCCGGTGACATTCGGTCATTATGTTCTTGCATACGCTTTCATGCTTCTGCGTGATATACGCAGAATAAAAGACTGCCGCGCCGGTATGAACGTATGTCCTCTCGGTTCGGGTGCTCTGGCAGGAACCACATACCCCATTGACCGTGACTTTGTGGCGCAGGAGCTTGGATTTGACCGCGCTTCAATGAATTCGCTTGACGGCGTTTCTGACAGAGATTTTGCCATGGAGCTTCTCTCGGCGCTGTCTATTCTGATGGTGCATCTTTCCAGATTCTCCGAGGAAATAATCCTGTGGTGTTCGGCTGAATTCGGATTTGTCACTCTTGACGACTCTTTCTCCACCGGCTCATCCATGATGCCGCAGAAGAAGAATCCCGATGTGGCAGAGCTTGTAAGAGGAAAGAGCGGACGTGTGTTCGGCGATCTTACCGCGCTTCTGACAGTCATGAAGGGTATTCCGCTGGCGTATAATAAGGATATGCAGGAGGATAAGGAGGCTCTGTTCGATGCGATCGACACGGTGCGCCTCTGTATAACGACCTTTACCGGAATGTTCTCGACCCTCACCGTAAATAAGGACAGACTCTACGCTTCCGCGCAGAGCGGATATATGAACGCCACGGACTGTGCCGATTATCTCGTAAAGCGCGGACTTCCCTTCCGCGACGCCTACAAGGTTTCGGGAACCATAATACGTCTGTATTCCGGAAGCGGAAGAGCTATTGATGAGCTCACGCTTGACGAGCTGAACAGAGCCTGTGACGAGGTTGGAGTAAACGTGCGTTTCGAGGACGATGTGTACGAGGCTGTCAGCCTTAAAAACGTGGTCGGCGGCCGTACTGTTAAGGGCGGTCCCGCTCCTTCGTCGGTTCGCGCACAGCTCGAATACATTGAAAACGAACTCAAAGCATTATAATATATAATAACAGACGGTGCTGATATGAATAAAATTAAAGCAGGCGTTATAGGCGCTACAGGATATGCGGGCTGCGAGCTTGTCAGACTGATGACCCTTCATCCCTATGCCGAGGTGACCTCGGTTTCGTCGGTATCCTTTGAGGGACAGAAGATGTCCGATATCTATCCCTCGCTGCTGGGAATATGCGACCTCGTTCTGAAGGACGCAGACAGTGTGGTTGCGGAAAGCGACGTTATTTTTACGGCTCTCCCTCACGGACTTTCCGAGGAGTTTGCTGAAAAGACTTTCGCTGCCGGAAAGATACTGATAGATTTCGGCGCGGATTTCCGTCTTGATTCCGAAGAGGAATACAGACAGTGGTACGGCAAGCCCTTTGCGAAGCCGGAGCTCCACGGTAAATCCCTGTATTGCCTTCCCGAGCTTCACCGTTCGCTTATGAACGGACAGCTGATAATAGCCTCACCGGGATGCTATCCCACGGCGGCGGCTCTCGGAACAGCTCCGGCGCTTATCGGCGGCTTCATCGAAAAAGGCGGCATAATAATCGACGCGAAATCCGGTGTGACCGGTGCGGGACGCGGCCTTACACAGGGTACGCATTATCCCGACACCAACGACGCTTTCTCGGCGTACAAGGCGGGAGCGCACCGCCATACACCTGAAATAGAGCAGACTCTGAGCAAGGCTTCGGGTAAGGAAATAAAGCTGACCTTCGTTCCTCATCTGCTGCCCGCAAACAGAGGAATCGAGGAAAGCATCTACTGCCGGATGACGGAGGGTACGTCCGTCGAAGAGATTCACGGTTATTACAGTGAATTTTACGCGAAGGAAAGATTTGTCCGCGTTCTTCCTCTCGGAACCTATGCGAATATCAAAAATGTCCGGGCTTCGAATTACTGCGATATATCCTTCCATGCCGACAGGCATACAAACACGCTTATCATCTGCTCATGCATAGACAACATGGTGAAGGGCGCGGCAGGTCAGGCAATTCAGAATATGAATCTGCGTATGGGCTGGGATGAAAGCTGCGGACTTCTTTCGGCTCCTCCCTGCTTCTGATAATAAACAACGAATGTCATTACATAAAGGAACGATCATGAATATCTGTGAAATTAACGGCGGAATTACGGCAGCGGCCGGATTCAAGGCAGCCGGTATGCACTGCGGTCTGCGGAAAAACAAAAACAAGTACGATCTTGCGGTGATAATTGCCGACAAGGTATGCGACGCCGCTGGCGTATTCACCACAAATAAGGTATATGCGGCTCCCGTTGGCGTGACAAGAGCGCATCTCGAAAACGGAAAGGCTCAGGCCGCTATATGCAACAGCGGAAACGCCAATACCTGCAACAGCGACGGATATGACAAGGCTGAAGCGGAATGCAGGGCTATGGCAGAGGCTCTCGGCATAAGTGCCGACGACGTTATCGTCTGCTCGACAGGCGTTATCGGTGTTCCTCTCCCCCTTGAACCGATTATCGGGGGAATACCGGTGATAACAGAGAACGCGACATCCGACGCTTCGGGCAGCGAGGCTGCCGCTCTTGCCATAATGACCACCGACACAAAGAAAAAGGAATTCGCCTTTGAATATGAATATGAGGGC
The DNA here is from genome assembly GCA_045627165.1 of Eubacteriales bacterium. GTDB lineage: Bacteria > Bacillota > Clostridia > Oscillospirales > CAG-272 > JAZQNC01. The sequence continues at coordinate 781 of JAZQNC010000077.1, read as the reverse complement.
GAAAAGATCCATCTCGGCGGTATCTGCAAGGGAAGCGGCATGATCCGCCCAAATATGGCGACGATGATAGGCTTTATCACAACAGACGCCAACATTGAAAGCGGGCTTCTCCGCAAGGCTCTCCGCGCCGCGATAACCGACAGCTTTAATATGGTTTCGGTTGACCGCGATACGAGCACGAACGATACGGTAACGATAATGGCTTCCGGCTGCGCGACGGAGAAGCGCATTACAGAGGAGAACGGTGCGTATAACGCTTTCTGCGAGGCTCTGTTTACTCTCTGCGTAAGAATGGCAAAGGCAATCGCGGCAGACGGAGAGGGCGCGACAAAGCTGCTGGAATGCAATGTAGTGAATTTCGCCGATAAGGACGGAGCCCGCAGACTCGCCAAGTCTGTGATCGAGTCCTGCCTGGTCAAGGCGGCGATGTTCGGAGCGGACGCAAACTGGGGACGTATTCTCTGTGCCCTCGGCTACGCCGGAGTTGATATCGACACTGATAAAATAGACGTTTCCTTCCGTTCAAGCGCGGGAAGCATACTCGTATGCAGAAACGGACGCGGAGTGGATTTCAGCGAAGAAAAGGCAAAGGAGATTCTTATCCGCCGTCATATATTCATTGACGTTGACATGAACAGCGGAGAAGAGTCTGCCACTGCATGGGGCTGTGACCTCAGCTACGAATATGTAAGAATTAACGGTGATTACAGAAGCTGAAAGGGAGTGTGATTTATGTTTGTTTCCAATTACGACAAGGCCCAGGTGCTTACTCAGGCTCTCC
>JAZQNC010000076.1:0-3564 GCA_045627165.1 Eubacteriales bacterium | reverse complement strand
CAGCGTCAACAAGCTCGCCGGCTTTAAGTCCCGAAACGTCACATTCACGGTTGGGATCGTCTGTCGAATCTACTCGGAAAGACGCGCCGGCTCTGCTGGGAAGGTACGCAAGCAGCTTCTTCACCATGGAAAAAGCTTCTTCTTCGTTTGCTGCGGCGATGTCAACACTGCCGTTTACGCACTCGTCGCACTTACCGCCGATAAATGGCGGAACAACGTATACCGCGCTCTTTTCGCCTGCGGTGATAACAATGTCGAACATTCTCGCTATGACAGCGGACGCGCCTGTACAGCCTCCCGTGACAACTGCAATGAGCGGAAGCTTTCTGCGCGCCTTACGAACCGCATTCATCACCTCACGATACGCGGCTGTGACTCTGCAGCCTTCTCCCGCATAAGCGCCGTCCGTATCGAAAACTCCCACTACGGGAGCACCGTTCTTAACGGCACGTTCGAGCAATGCGCAGATTTTTTCGGCAGCTCCGCTGTTGAAGCCTCCGCAGTTACGTTTAGCTTCGCTGATAAAGCTGAAGACAAGTCTTCCGTCAACCGCTCCGCATCCTGTTACGACGTTTTCAAAATCGCCGTCGCCGGAACACATATAGGCCGCACTCTCGGCAAAGGTTGCCTCATCATAAAGAAGCGCGGTAATATTCTCTGCGCTTCCCTGTTCATTCTCACGGAGAGAACGGAGAGCTGCGGCGGTCGGTCTGTTTTCGGAATTCATACTGTTGTTTTTGGCCATTGACCTTCCTCCGTTAAATTTATGTGGTATTGTTAAACTAATCCTGAAAGGATCATACATGGATTTAATCTGTTTCCAAATTCTCCTCCATTATAATGATCCGATTATATCACATTCGGATATTTTATTCAATATTAAAAAGTTAACAATTTCGCTTCCGCTGAAAATATATCCCTGTTTTTGTCCTGTTTCTCAAAAAAACAGAACCGCGCAAAAAACGCAGTTCTGTATACATTTATTATTTGGTTTATCTTCTTTCGTTTACGAAAATGGATGCGCGGTTCTGAATAAGCGACGCGGCTTCAGCCGAAGTCTTTGCGCCAGAGAAATACGCCGAAGCTTCCTCCGAGATAATGTCCATAAGTTCATTATCGTACTGTGTGACATTTCTGAGAGAGCGCAGGAAGTCGTTGACTTTTTCAACGTGTTCTTTGTCTATCTCGCCTATGACGATCTCCTCGTTTCCTGTCCACCAGGTCGTGTCAAATTCTTCTCTTGTGCCGTCGGCATTTTCGTAATAGTTTTTCTGCATATTGTCTTCGGCAAGTCTGTTGAGCGCCTTGATATTTACCGGGAATGCGTAAGCCAAATATACGTTATCTTCGGTAAAGAGCTCTTCGGAAAGAACATATTTGAAGAATTCCCAGATTCCTTCCTGCATCGTGCCCTTTGCGGACATTGCAAGACAAAAATCAGCATTGATGGCCGAACCGTTCGAGTCTTCCGCGGGATAGCCTATCAGGGCGATTTCATCTCCGAACGTTCCCTTATACATACTCCAGTATGTGCGGTAATCTCCCAGATATGCGGAATAGAACAGAGTTTTACCGGTACGGCAGCCGTTGTAAAGCTCGTTCCAGAAATCATCATCATATGCTACATCATACATCACCGCTCCGCCATATTCTTCTTCATATATGCTCTTTTCAGGCATGAGCATACTGAGTTCAAGCAGCTCGATAAATTCATCCGAATCGAATCTGCATATGCCGGTGGCATTATCCACAAAGCGGTTCATGTTTGTCTGGATTATATATCTGAGGAAGCTGTCACGGGTCATATCTTCAAAGATACGCGCGTCGGGATTGGACTTGATTATTTCTATCATCTGACCGGGAGTTATATGATCCACATCACCCACAAGAGATTTCTTTGCGACCATTGTGGTCACACTGAAATACGGTGATATCTGATACAGCTTACCGCCGACGGAAAGAGCGTCGAAAACATTCGTGAGGTAATCCTCGCGGTTAAAGCTCTCGTCTCTGTCCATAAATTCGTTCAGATCGGCAAACAGTCCCTTCGACATATAACTGGAAACAGGCATTTGAGATGAAAGCTGAATGATATCCGGAATATTACCGGAGATGATATCGTTGTTGAGCTTTGTCTGTCCAAGCTCGTAATTCTCGTTTGTGTTGTAGAGTGAATAATCCTTTATCGCAATGCGGTAGTCGGGATTGCTGCGGTTAAAGCGAAGAATCGTGTTTATCAGGTTGTAGTTGATATAGTCTCCGGCATAGTTGATTATATACTTTTCGGTGATTTCTTCATCGGGAACACGGTTGAATACACCGATCTTCTTTTTGCTGCCGCTGTTTACGATTCCCATAATCTTGTCGTCGGACAGTATTGCTACCGAGCCAAGCTCATTGCTGTTTACGTCGGAATTGACCCAGTCGCAGACGATCTCGGAACTATCCGTTGCGATTGTATAACCGTAAATCTGATTATTCGTGGAAAAATAGAAATCATATTTACTGTTCTCTGGGGGGGTGTTAAGGCTGTAAATGTAGTTGCCTAAACCGGTGGATTCAAACTTTTCTCCGAGCTTACCGCTTTCAAGATCGAGATAGCACATCGCGTCCTTATAGTCTGTCTGATTGTAATAGTTTAAGATCGCTCTGCCGTCTTTTGCGATATTGATACCGTTGAAATAGACATTCTCATCTGACTTTATACAGGTAACCACTTCCTTGAAATCACGGATTACATAAATGCTTCCGTTGGAATTACCGTCGCTGACGCATATGTCACCGTTGGGAAGAGCTTTGATGTTATAATAATAGTGGTACGCTTCCTCGGAACTTGTGCCGTCATAAGCGTTTATGGGAGTATCAAAATCAATTTCCGTGTAAACGTCGGGAGATGTGTAGAGACGCACGGGAGACGTATTGGTGTAATCTCCCGTTTCCTCATCGAAACTGTATTCATACATGAACACGATCAATGAACCGTCGGAAAGAACCTGGCAGTCCTGGATATACGCGCCGGAGTTCTCCGTGTAATCATTTACACAGGTAAAATACTTCTCAGCCTTACCGGTTTCGGAATCGAAGCTCCACATGACATAGGTCTCGCTGTTATCAGTGTAGCTCTGAGAAGGTATAAAGAATTTTCCGCCGCCGTAGTAGGTACTCCATATGTTCGCTGCCCCGATTTCTTCCGGAATTTCTATATATTCCGCTTTGAACACATTGGTGGGTTTGGATTTTTCGGGCGCGGCCTTTTTTGAGCATCCGGTAAACAATGCCGGGGTGATCAGCATTGTCAGTGCCAGAAACGCGGGAATAAGTCGTTTAAGAATTCTGTTCATTTACTCTGTCTCCTTGTGTATGTTTAAGCATTTTCTTTTTCGGTTTCTTTTTTATCCAGGTCAGGCCGACAAAATCCTTGAATTTTTCTTTGGATATTTTTCTGCCCATAAGGAACCTTATCGCGGCGATAAATACGATAACCGCAAGTATCGCCCCTAAAATCAGCTCAAAGAGCAGCAGCACCGCCAGACTGTCCTCTGTCACGCCGGCGGCGTTTTCCCA
>JAZQNC010000075.1:0-7787 GCA_045627165.1 Eubacteriales bacterium | reverse complement strand
CCGAATACGCGCCACTGCGCAGAGCGAGGCGGTAGAGCGGACTCTTCCGATGCTTACAGAGGAAGAGGAGGCAATATATCGCCGAGGACGCAATGCCAACGGTATATCAATACCGAAAAGCGCGTCTGCCGCGGAATACCGCCGGGCAACCGGTCTTGAGGCGCTGTTCGGCGCTCTGCACATGCAGGGGAATACCGAAAGGCTGAATGAGCTCTTCGAGGCGGCGTATATAAGAGAATACGAATCGGATGATAAGTCCGGGGAAGAGAACAGAAATGAAGAAGCTTAAAGTCGCGTCCGTTTTCGGTACAAGACCGGAGGCCACCAAGATGTGTCCTCTCGTGCTTGAACTTCAGAAAAGAGACGAAATAGAAAGTCTTGTATATCTTACGGGACAGCATCGTGAGATGCTGGAATCCGTCATGAATATCTTCGGAGTGAAGGCTGACGAAAACCTCGACATCATGAAGCCGGGGCAGACGCTATATTCCATTACATCCGATATTCTTAACGGCTTCGGCGGGATATTCAACGACCTCGAAAAGCGTCCCGATCTCGTTCTTGTTCACGGTGATACAACAACTTCCTTTGCGGCGGGACTTTCAGCTTTTTACGCAAAGATTCCTGTCGGTCATGTCGAGGCGGGACTGCGTACCTATGACAAGTATTCGCCGTTCCCGGAGGAAATGAACCGCTGTCTGACAGGCAGAATAGCGGATATCCACTTTTCTCCCACGGAACACGCGAAAAACAATCTGCTGGCGGAAGGCATAACGAAGAATATCTTCGTTACGGGAAATACCGGACTTGACGCCATACGATACACCGCAAGAGACGATTACAGCTTTACATCTCCCGATCTTGCAAAGCTCGATTTCACAAAGGGCAGATATGTTGTAATGACTGCGCACCGCCGCGAAAATCTCGGTGCGGGAATCGAAAATATATGCCGCGCGGTAAAGAGACTGGTGCAGACCTTTGACGATATCACCGTAGTGTATCCTGTTCATCTGAACCCCGCAGTGAGAAATACCGTGTTCCCCATGCTGGGAGGGCTTGACAGAGTGGTGCTCTGCGATCCCGTGGATGTTACCGACATGCACAATCTCATGAAACGCTCATACCTCTGTCTTACAGATTCCGGCGGACTTCAGGAGGAAGCTCCCGTATTCAATCTTCCGGTGCTCGTCATGAGAACAGAGACAGAGCGTCCCGAGGCTGCTGAAGCGGGTACCGTAAAGGTTGTAGGCGTAAGTGAAAACAATATTTACAGCGAGGCGGTAAAGCTTCTTACAGACAGCGAAGCATATCGCAGAATGGCAGATGCGGAAAACCCATACGGAGACGGACACGCCTCCGAAAAGATCGCCGACGCCATTATTGAAACAATGGTCAAATAATTCCGAAAAACAAATAAAGCGAGGTAGTAAAAATGTACACAATAGGTATCGACCTCGGCGGCACAAACATAGCCGTCGGAGTAGTTGACGAAAACTACAGGATCGTAAAAAAAGGAAGCGTTCCCACAGGCGCCGACAGAGCTCCCGAGCTTATCGTTGACGATATGGCGAAGCTCGTGCTTGACCTTATCGCGGAGTGCGGATTGAAGCTTGAGGACGTTGAATCCGCCGGTATCGCTTCTCCCGGTACTGTAAACTGCGCAAGAGGCACTGTCGAGTACGCGAACAATCTTCCTTTCAGAGCATTTCCCATCTGTTCCATGCTCAGGGAAAAGACAGGACTGAAGAAGGTATTCATAGACAACGACGCCAACGCCGCCGCTCTCGGCGAGGCTGTGGCAGGCGCTGCAAAGGGTACCAAGGATTCCGTGTTCATCACTCTCGGTACGGGAGTAGGCGGCGGATTCATCATCGACGGCAAGATCTACAGCGGCTTCAACTATGCCGGCGCTGAGCTCGGTCATATCGTTATCGTATATGACGGCGAGCCCTGCTCCTGCGGACGCAAGGGCTGCTGGGAGGCATACAGCTCCGCTACCGCTCTTATCCGTATGACAAAGAAGAAGATGAACGAAGATAAGTCCTCCAAGATGTGGGCTGCCGCAGACAGCAAGCTCGAAAACGTAAACGGCAAGACCGCGTTTGCGGCTGCACGCGAGGGCGACGCTGCGGGACAGGCTGTTGTTGACGAGTATATCTCCTATCTTGCATGCGGCCTGACAAACATCCTGAATATCTTCCAGCCTGAGATTATCTCCATAGGCGGCGGTATCTCCAACGAAAAGTCCAACCTTATAGATCCCCTCGTAAAGCTTATCCGTGAGCAGGAATACGGCGCAAAATCGGGCGTTGACCGTCCCTTCACGCAGATCAAGATCGCGGAGCTTCGCAACGACGCCGGAATCATCGGTGCGGCAGCTCTTAAATAAGCTTCGGCTTGCTTACGAATAAATCAAGTAAAAAGAATATTCATGGCGGCAGACGATATCATAACGTATGCCGCCATTATGAATATGTGATTAAAAATAAGAACAAATAATCAACAAAAACGAAAAGGACGTAAGATCATGGAGATAATCAGAAAAAAGATAAAACTCGGAGCGGAACAGCCCTTTACACTGCTTCACCTTACCGACCTTCATCTGCTTTACTGCGACGAACGCGACGGTGAATACGAAAACGAAAACGCACTTGAACGTGTGACTCACTATTTTAACTATACGGACAAGGCCCATGAAGAGGTTATCGCGTATATCAGAGAGAATAAGCCGCAAGTCGTGCTCATGACCGGAGATATCGTTGACTTCCCGTCCGCGGCAAATCTCGATGCTCTCAACGTATTAAAGAGTCTGATCGAAAGCTATGGCGGAGTATGCATATATACTCCCGGCAATCATGACTGGTCATATCCCAGAAACTATCACAAAAAGGAAACCTACGAAAAATATATGCCGCTGTTTAACGATGTATGCGGCGGAAATACGGATATCGGAATAACGGAATATAACGGGATACGTTTTGTGACGGTGGATGACAGCCGCGAGAAAATCTCGGACGAACAGCTTGCAGCCTTTGAAAAAGCGGTTGACTGCGGAAAGCCGACAGTTGCGGTAATGCACGTACCGATAACCGCGGAAAAGCTGAAAGAAAAAACCGACGCAGTATGGCATGCCCGCGTGCTTATCGGAGTAAATGAAAGCTCGGAAAACACAAAGAAGTTATGTTCTGTCGCCGCAGAAAAATGTTCGGCGGTGATGGCGGGGCATATTCATTTCGAGCATGAGGACGATATAGGCTGCGGTACGATGCAGTATATAGCGGAGCTCGCCGCTTACGGAAAATTTACGGTATACGATATAGAATAAAGAATACAGTCGGAAAACTTTCATTTTTCAAAAAAAGAATTACGGATTCCCGGACAAAAGTACAAATAAAAGAGTATTTATATTGAAGAACAACCATAGTTTATTTCTCATGGCCATGGAGTAAGTATACTTGGGGGAGGTAATTCTTTTGACAAACAAAAACATTGCGCGTCTGATAAAGCGAACGGCGCAGGGAGACACGGAGGCCGCAGGAGAGCTTTATGAAGCCTGCAGAGGGTTCATGTATGCCGCCGCTGTTTCGGTCACACGTTCCCCCTGTCTTGCCGATGATGCGACTCAGGACGCCTTTGTCAGAATATTCAGACATGCCGGAGATTACAGCGAGGAACTCGGCGACGCGGTACCGTGGATGCTGAGCATCGTGAGAAATACTTCTGCCGACGTAATACGAAAACGAGGGATAATTGCCGATGATGAGGGCAATATACCCGACGAAGACGAGAGAAGTTCGGACAGAGGAGAAAACGAGAACCGAATGCTTGAATCCTGTATGCTCAGAGACGCTCTTGCATCACTGGACGAAAGGGAACGCGGTATAATCATCAGATATGATCTTGCCGGTATGACCATGCGGGAAATAGAGAAGGAAACAGGTATTCCACGCTCAAGCATATCCGATATTCGAAAAAAGGCGCTTGAAAAGCTCAGAGACAGACTGCAATAAATGAATGAAAGGAAAAGAAAAATGAAAACCGAAGAAAAGCTCAGACAGCTCGCAAACAGAACCGCACCCGATAATTTCGATCAGACTGCCGAAGTCTCCGGACTCGGCGAAAAGCAGGACAAGGGCGTAAACAAACACTTTTCAAAAATCGGCACGGTTGCCGCCGCACTGGCGGTGTGTCTTGTTATCGGCGTCGGAACACTGGTCGGACCAAATCTGAAAAATATCGCCGGAAGCGGAGATAACGGAGAAGATGAGGTTCAGACCTCCGAAACGATTATGACCACAGGCAACGGCTACCTCGATACGGCGATAAGAGGATATTTTGCACTTCCTTCAAGTGCCGGGATTTCAACTCAGATGCTCAGCGAGATCACAAGCATACAGATATGCCGCGACAAGTGCAGCGATATATATGAGGCCTGCGATGAGAATTTCGCCGCATCGGGTGAAAAAATTATCGTGTACATCGTAAACGGCGTCCCCGTAAAGCTGCTTTCTCCCATTTACGGTACCGAAGTGTTCTATGAAATTTCGTCCAATCTCGGTGATAGTGTTGCGGAAAAGAAATTCCGTGCCTTTTATCTCATCTTCGATGAACAGAAAATGGCGGAACTCAACGATGAAACACGCCGTGACGTGATAATGATACATAACCCCAATATATACCGGTACGTCGAGTTTTTGCCGGCAGGGACGGAGTTTTGTCAGCTCGATCCGCTTGCAACAGACCGTGAAATCGGTCATTTGATGAAGGCTGTCAGCAATTATACTGAACGCTCTCAGTATTTCAGAATTTCCTCCGACATTACCGAAATACCCGATATCGGCCTTGAATATCTTCCCAACCTGACAGAGTTTGCTTTCACTCCCGATACGGAATCCGAATATGACGTTGAGCTCGGATATTCCGCGCTTACCGATGAAGAAAAAGCGAAATACGAGGAAAAAATAAAGGTTCAGTCCGAAGAAGGGTTTGAAGCTTTGGTGGCTGAACAGACCGCAAAGGCAATAGAGGCCGCCGGAGGAAAGTCGATCAGCGAAGCTGTTGCCGACGGCACTCTTGACGAAAACTTTGCGATGGATATTAACGGTGACGGAGTTATCGACAGCTACTTATACGATGAATACATCGACGCACAGCAGCAATAATCCAAATGCATAAAAACCCATAAACAAAATCAGCCGGTAGTGCGCAATGCATTGCCGGCTTAACTATTGAAGTTGTTTTGATTTCTGGTGATATTGAGGTTATCATTCAGTTCTGAGCGCGACCACAGGATTCTTCTTTGCGGCGGAGCGTGAAGGAATGATTCCCGCGATCAGCGTAAGGAACATACTGATAAGCACAAGCACGATACCAACGTTTATCGGAAGTACCGCGCTGAGATTTCCGATTCCGGTGAGCTTGTGGAGAATGAAGTTGATGGGTATGCAGAGCAGCCAGGTGATGCCTACGCCTATCAGACCGGAAGAAAATCCGATAATGACCGTTTCGGCGTTGAACATACTCGAAACGTTTTTCTTCGATGCGCCGATTGCGCGGAGAATACCGATCTCCTTTGTTCTTTCCTGAACCGAGATAAGAGTGATAACTCCGATCATTATGGAGGAGACGACAAGAGATACCGAAACGAAGGCTATGAGCACATAGGAGATAGCGTCAATGATGGTTGTGATGGAGGAGAGCAGGATACCGATATAGTCGGTATAGCGTATCTCTGAAAGATCGTCAACGGTTTCGTTGTATGCTGTTATTGCCTCTTCTATAACGTCCTTATCGGCGAAGGTTGCGGCGTAAAGGTTTATCGACGAAGGTGCGGACAGATCGAGACAGCCGAGCCTTATAAGATTGTCTTCATAGGTCGAATCGGAGAAAAGCACGAATTTGTCGTAGTATGCTGCAGCTTCATCCTCGGTAAAGGCATACACCTGGGTTGCAAGCGCCGAAGAAAGCTGAGCGGAATCCATGGCGGCCATGGAATCGCGTACTCCGTCGGCATACTGCTGAGTGTACTGCTGCACCAGCATATCGGAAAACAGCTTTGTGATCTCCTCGTCGCTCATTGCGGAGATATAGCCCTGTACTGCCGCGCTGTCCATGCTCATCTGTTCGGACATTGCCGAAAGCATTACGGCTTCCATATCAGCGCGTGTCATCTTTGAAAGGGTAAGAGTGAGATACTGCTGTACCGCCTCGTCGGAGGGAATACTCATAATGTCAATGTAAAGTTCCGATTTTCTGTCGTCGCTCATATCCTCAACATAGCTGCGGAAGGAAGCGGCTTTTTCGGCGTTTGTGAGAGTTTCATCCGAGGGGAAGAGCATTCCTGTGAATATGTCAGTGTCGGGGGATTCCTTCTGTGCCTTTACAGCGTCAGATTCCTCGGCGCTGTTTATGATGTAATCGACAAGAGCGGAGGTATAACCCATGGCTCCGGTGATCATGGACGATACGGAATCCTCATTGGGCTTTGCGATACCGACTACCTTCAGTTCAAGACCGTTGTCGTAGAGATACTTCAAACCGGTTTCGCTGTCGCGAAGGTCGGTGTATGTTCCGGTTTTCTCATCGAAGGAGTAGCACTGCGAAGAAAGTATTGTGCGGAAAGGCATATCGCATATCTCTTCGTAGGACCATGAGTGGCTTTCGTATTCGATGTCGGTTTTGTTGAGCGCGGCGTCCATCACGTAGGTGATCTCATCCTTGGATTTGAGTCCGAGCGCATAGAGAGTGAGGTCGTTAAGCTCGTTTCGTGAGTCTACGAACAGCACGATTTCATCATAGCTCTGAGGCCATCTTCCGTGGATTATATCATACTGCTTTGTCACAAGCTCCGAAATGATCGCGCCGTCGTCTCCCGGAAGAAGCTCCTGCCACATGGAAGACGATGAGGTCATCATCGAAGAGGAGCCGTAGGAACCCATTGAAGACATTGACGACATGGAGGACATTGATGACATGTTCAGACCCATTCGTTCCGAAATGAGCGAACCCATAAGCTCGGAGGTATCTGAACGGATGATCTCGTCGTCTACGCTCTTTGTATAGATAAGCAGGTCAACGTTGTATGTGTATTTCACGGCGCTCAGCGCGTCATGCAGACCGCTCTCGGAGGTATCGTCCTCTTTTTCGTTTTCAAGCCATTTTTTGAATGAACGGAGGTCGTTCTTTTCCGCTTCAACCGAGTTAAGAGAATTCATCAGCTCGTACATCATTGCTTTCTGATATACGGCGTCGTTGTCATGTTTTTCTATCGACGAGGCCTTGCCCATAAATGTAGTCAGGAGCGTTCCCACGTCAACATGCTGAGCTTCGAGGGTTATCGGATAAGAGGAAAGCGTTTCCTCCTGAACATCGTTTATGTAGTTGGTAGTACCCTGCGACACTGCATAGATGAGAGCGATTCCGATAATTCCTATGCTTCCCGCAAAGGATGTGAGTATCGTTCTTCCCTTTTTGGTAAAAAGATTTTTAAGCGAAAGACCGAAGGAGGTGGCAAGCGACATGGAAGGCTTTTTCACCTTTACGCTTTCCGATGAAGCGTATTTTGCGTGTACTTCCTCGTCGATTGCGATTTCCGCATCGGGTATGGGATTTGAATCTCCCGTAATGAGCCCGTCGAGCATACTGATTATTCTCGTGGAATATTTCTGCGCCAGATCGGGGTTGTGAGTGACCATGATAACGAGACGGTCGCGGGATATTTCCTTGAGTATATCCATGACCTGTACGCTGGTCTCGGTATCAAGCGCTCCGGTAGGCTCGTCGGCAAG
>JAZQNC010000074.1:0-3327 GCA_045627165.1 Eubacteriales bacterium | reverse complement strand
TGTTAAACGAGAAACAACATTCATGAAAGGATATACGAAGATGAAAAATATAGCAGTACTTGTATCCGGAGGAGGAACAAATCTTCAGGCTCTGATCGACGCCTCAAAGGAAGGAAAGATAGTCAACGGAAAGATCACGCTTGTGCTCTCGTCATCCGCCGATGCTTTTGCCCTTACACGCGCAAAATCAAACGGGATCGAGACCTGCGTGGTTGACAGAAGCGCATACAAGACACGCAAGGCTTTTTCAGCGGCAATAGCAAAGGTGTTTGACGATTATAATATTGACCTTGTTGTGCTTGCGGGCTTCAACTATATACTCACCGACGAATTCATCAACAAATTCGAGAACCGCATAATGAACGTTCATCCCGCGCTTATCCCTTCATTCTGCGGAGCGGGATTTTATGGGCTTCATACTCATGAGGAGGTCCTGAAATCCGGCGTGAAGATCACGGGAGCTACTGTTCATTTCGTGACCGTTGTACCCGACGGAGGTCCGATAATACTGCAGAAGCCTGTCAGAGTTATTGAGAAGGATACGCCCGAAGTGCTCCAGCGCAGAGTCATGGAAGAAGCGGAATGGAAAATACTTCCCGAAGCCGTATCGCTGTTCTGTCAGGACAGATTGAAAATCGAAGACGGTATAGTGCATATTCTTTAAAATAAACTATTCAGGAGGAATCAACGATGAGCGAAAAGCTGTTTTCGTCGGCGACAGCCGCGAGAGACGATCTCGGACGCGAGCTTCCGGGTAAGTCCGAGGCACGCAAAGACAGATATGTGGGCATGTTCTACTTCCTGTGGTGCGGAGAACCCGATCCCAACGATACCCGTCCCCTTGACAATACCAAGCTGCTGAGCGCGGATCCGAAGGCGGGATATGATACGGAATCTCCCGCATGGGGTAAATACAGCACCATGCACCACTGGGGCGAGCCTCTTTTCGGATACTACTACACACGCGACGAGTGGGTAATGCGCCGCCATGTTGAAATGCTGACGAGAGCCGATATCGACTTTCTGGTATTCGACACCACAAACGCGCTGATATACGAACCGATGGCGAAAATAATGATGCGCATACTCAGCGAATATCGCGCCGCGGGTTTCAACACTCCGAAGGTCGTATTCTATACAAACAGCGCATCCGGAGCAACCGCACAGAAAATATATGACGGCATATACGCAAAGGGTTACTGCGCCGACAGCTGGTTCTATGTGGACGGCAAGCCGGTAATAATTGCCAAGGCTGACGAATGTTCGGAAGAAGTCAGAGAATTCTTTACCATCCGCGCATCCCAGTGGCCGAATGAGCCTACCAAACGCAACGGCTGGCCATGGATGGATTTTGTACGTCCCCAGAGAGTGCTGGAAAACTATCGCGGTGAGCCTGAGATCATCAACGTCTCTGTAGCGCAGCATCCTCAGATATTCTTCGGTGACAGTGCGATGTACGGAGAAACGCAGAACAGAGGCCGTTCCTTCCACAACGGAGCAAACGATCCGACACCGGGAGCATATAAGTACGGCTATAATTTCGCGGAACAGTGGGACAGAGCTATAGAAACCGATCCGCCATATGTATTTGTTACAGGCTGGAACGAGTGGATCGCCGGAAGATGGGGAGGAAGCCGTCCCGACAGACCTCTCGGATTTGTCGATTGCTGCAATCTCGAATATTCCCGTGATATAGAGCCTATGAGAGGCGGATATTTCGACAATTACTATATGCAGCTTATTTCCTATGTGCGCAAATACAAGGGCTATGACACGATGGAAGAGTTCTCTGCGGGTCAGACTGCGGCCTACAGAGATTTTCCTCACGGAGGCACCGAACGCTGCTGTATCGGATATGGCAATACCGAGTATGTAAACAGATCCGGACGAAATCAGATAACCGAATGTACTGTCTGCGATGATGGAGACGCTATCACCTTTACCGCGGAATGTTCTGACGATATTACCGCAAACGATTATCAGAGCAGCTGGATGCAGCTCTATATCGGCGTGGAAGGAAGCAGTGCTCCCTCATGCTGCGGCGTTCAGTTTATCGCAAATACATATACCTTTACCGATAATCTCACGGCTCTCTCGCGCTGTACGGAAGATTCACGAACAATGGAAGCGGATACCTTTGATATCTGCGCAAAGCTTGATTATTCGGTAAGCGGAAAGAGTATACAAATAAAAATTCCCAAGAATTCTCTTGGGATTGAATGTGACAGTGATTATTCGATTCGCTTCAAGTGGGCTGATTCAAAGGAAAGAATAACCCGTATGGAAGACTTCTATACTTCCGGAGACTGTGCGCCTATCGGAAGACTGTTCTTCAGATACGGCTTTAAGGCTTAACGACTCTGCGCTTGCCCTTCAGGAAGGAAACAAGCGAGAACACTGCGAACACGATAATATTGACGATGACCACGCTTGCGCCCGCAGGTGTGGAGAGAAAATACGATGCGGTTATGCCGAATATGAAACAGATTACGGAGATCGCTGCGGAGCAGTGGACTGTACTCTTGAATGAACGGCATAGCCGCATTGCCGTCATAGGAGGGAAAATAATCAGCGCGGAAATGAGAAGCGCGCCTGTCAGCCTCATTCCGAGTACGACGGTGACAGAAGTCAGCATGGCGATAACAAGGTTATACAGCCCTGTCGGTATGCCGGCGGCGGAAGAAAACGTCTCGTCAAAGGTTATGGAGAATATTCTGCGGTAAAGCAGAATAAACGAAGCAACGGCAACCACCGCGAGTATTATACTCAGAATCACTTCGCTCTGTTTTATGGCAAGAATGGAGCCGAACATATAACCCGACAGATCGATATTCGAGCCCTTTGAGAAAGTCGTTACGGTAACTCCCACTGCAAGCGCGCCGGTTGAGATAAGAGCGATCGCGGAATCGCCGTTGATTTTTCTGTTCTCGCTGATCCTCAGCAGAAATACCGAGGCGGCCATAACCACGGGAATGGATACCGCAAGCGGAGACCATCCGAGAGCGGTCGCAAAAGCGAGCGCACCAAATCCGACGTGAGAAAGACCGTCACCGATCATCGAAAATCGCTTGAGCACGAGACACACTCCCAGAAGTGATGTGCACAGAGAGAGTAGAACCCCGCAGATAAGTGCCCGCTGCATAAACGGGTATGAAAGCATTTCAAATATCATCAGTCGCAGTTCCCCAAATAATAGTGTCCTATGTCGCTGTGTTTATACTCATCGACAGTACCGTAGAAGTTCCGGTCGTCTCCAAGATGAAGGATGTGCGACGAGTATTTCATTGCGGCTGTCAGATCGTGTGATACGGTAATCACGGTGATACC
>JAZQNC010000073.1:0-5487 GCA_045627165.1 Eubacteriales bacterium | reverse complement strand
AACATTCTGGGAAGATTTCAATCTTGACTGGATGGAAAATTCCGCTCCGGTTGATGTGCTCACTCCGGAAGGTATGAACGACATCCACGGTGACTACGGAGCTTACTGTTATGTCAAGTTCCGTCACAGCCTCTGCCACGGCTGGTCATCCGGACCTGTTCCCTTCCTCACACGCTATATCATGGGCGTTAACGTTCTTGAACCCGGCTCTAAGAAGATAAGCGTTAAGCCTCACCTCGGAGATCTGAACTATGTAAGGGGTACATATCCCACTCCTTATGGTGAAGTCAAGGTATTCGCGGCAAAGCAGAAGGACGGTTCTATCAGACTCGACGTCGAAGCTCCTGAGGAAGTAGAGATAGTAAAGTAATCAACAAACAAATAAATCATAAGGAAAGGTTTAATATTATGGCAGACAAGGAAAAATCCACATTCTGGGCAGATTTTAAGAATTTCGTAATGCGCGGAAACGTTCTTGACATGGCAGTCGGCGTAGTAGTCGGCGGGGCATTCGGCAAGATCACAACAAGCCTCGTAAACGACATTATCATGCCTCCTATCGGTATGCTTCTCGGCAATGTGAACTTCAATGAGCTCAAGATCGTACTCAAAGAAGCAGAGGGAGAAGTTGAAGCGATTGCTATCAACTACGGCACATTCATTCAGACGATCATCGATTTCCTTCTCGTTGCGATCAGCATCTTCATCGTTGTCCGCATATTCAAGAAAACCCAGGCTAAGCTTGAAGAAGCCAAGAAGCAGGAAGAAGAGGCTGCTCCCGCAGAACCTGCAGCTCCCGCAGAACCCTCCGAAGATATTCTTCTTCTCCGCGAGATCCGCGACTCTCTCAAGAAATAATTGACCCGATAAAAAGATTGCCCGAAGCTGAAACAAATCGGCTTCGGGCTTTTTGTGTTATACTGTTCAGTTATCTTCGTCCCGGATTTCTGCCGTCAAGGTTTTTGAAACCTATAATACCGGCAGGAGAATCATCCGAAAGAGTGAAATCACGATTGTCGGTATCGGCAAAACAGGGATCTCCGAATATTGTGTTTTCATCAATATGATGCTCTTTCAGCTGTTCCATGCCGCAATCACGATACATCTTCGGCGCATTACCGGTACTGTCATATATCAGATTATTGTTTGACACCAGTGTTTCGGCATCCAGCTGCGCGGGATTGAATTCGTAAATCGGAACTCCCCCGGAATATATGATATTTCGCTCGAAAAGAATTGATATATGGTCTTCCGGACGCGATACTCTTATCATCTGACCGTCGGAGAAAGCAAAGATATTATTGCGAACGGTATTCATGGATCCGTAGTGCTGATGATAGGAATTATCCGAGGTATTATAGCATATATTGTTTTCAAGGAGAATATAGCTTGAACCCTCGTCAGTATAAAGTGCCCAGCCTCCGTAATTCTTTGATGTAATATCGTGTATAAGGTTGTCGGACACCACTGTTCCGGGCTGTTTTCCCAGACAGTATACGCCGCCCATGTCCGAAAGCATCCCGTCGCCGAGATTGTGAATATGGTTGTACGAGATGATATTGTCGCGAGACATATTGTCATTGTAACCCCACACCCAGCCTACAGATACTCCGGTATAGTACAGCCAGCCTATCTCATTATGGGTTACGGTATTCTCATAGCTGTGGATTATCAGTACGCCGCAGGCCGCAAAATATCTTCTTCCGCAATATGTAACAGAACAGTCGTCAACGGTATTGCCGAAGGTCCTCTCGCTGTCGGGACAACCGTAAGCTCCACCGATGATCTTGACTCCGCCTGCTCCGCCGTCGTACATCTCGCAGCCGCAGATTCTGATATTATGGCTTCCTCTGTCAATGACGAAAGCATTCAGACCGAAGTTCTTCATCGTACAGTTACTTATCGTACATCCTGAAGCATATCTGAATGAAACGGCTCCGTCAGCCTGACATACCGCCTGCGCGTCGGAAGCAAACTTAATGCTTTCATCTTCATTTTTCCCGAACACGCCTACAGAACCGTATTCGCCTCTTGTGACGCCCATATCAAGGTCGATAAGACGGATGTTTCTGACGCAGTTCTCCGAATCTCCCCTGATATCGAAAAGCTTATGAATCACAGGGGCATAAGCTTCGATACTCTCTGCGGTTATTGTGTTGTCACGCGGAATATAGTATATTCTTCCGTTATCGCAGTACCATTCGTCGGGCGCACCGAAGGTCTCGGACACGTTCTCAAGATAGTATTCTATCGCTGATGCGCTGCCCTTCCCGCCCGCGATCTGAAAACGGGATGGATATTTCATAGTCACGATACGGCTTTCGCTGTCATAGGATTCTATGGGAGTGTGTTCGTCTATCCAGTAGTGGCAGAAGCTGAGCTGAACATTGCTGACATTCTTTATATTTTCCGGAATATCCCCCGGAAATGCCTTAAACCATTTTGATGATGAAAACAGCTGTCCCTCGTGGTTTTCGACGTCTTCGGCATACAGATATCCTTCCACAGGATAGCGCGTCATTTTTGCGCGTTTTCCGTTAACAAAGAAATCGGTAAAGGCTTCCATACCGGATACATCGGCCGATACGCATTTTTTGCCGTTATATGTATCGTCAACAAAACCTTCGATCTTTTTTCCACCGATTATTTTTGCTCTCTTATTGCCGTAAGGCTCTATTGTCAGCAATGTCACGGTATTGTCTATTACCACAGTCCTGTCAAGGCAGTAAAAGTCATCCTCAAGCAAAACAGACACAGGCTGAAGCTTCCCTTCTCCGCGCAATACGGAAACGAAATCCACAGCAGACTGTATGGAAGAATAATGCAGCTCATCCTCTCTGCCTGTATATTTTGAAGAAACCAAAAGCGATGTTATTCTGTCGTGAAGCGTCATAATAGTGTCCTCCGATCGTCTTTTTCTGTCAGTATATGTGATCTTCGAAAATCATTTCGATGCGGTTATTGTAATTTGTGCCAAATCCCGTATTCTCCATTACGACGGCATAATCCTGACGGTTAAGGTCGTTCATTACCGGCATAAGCAGTTTTCTGTATGTTTTTTCCGAATTGATCGTGAGCTTGTAGGTCTCGCTGAGCATTTTCAGGATATTCTTTGAATACTCGCAGATCTGACACCTTGAAAGGAAAAGATGCGAACACCAGTTTATCTCTTTGTCGCTTTCACCGCTGTCCTCGATTATCATCCTGTTATTTTCAAGTGTAATCCTGCGGCTCCAGCGGTATGATATTTCACCCTCTTCTATTTCCGCGGAAAACGCGACTGAGTTTTCGGAATAATCGTCAATACGGCAGCACAGATGACGTTTGAAATCATCCACGTCCGGACAGAATACAACATTGTGGTATTCTGTTGAGCGTATCGGATGATAGAACTCCCATTTGTCATAGTTGCAGCAGCCTGCATCCACGATCACATCGCTGTCGCTTCCCTCTCCGTAATAAAGCAGAATCTGCGGTCTTCCGTAGTGAAGGTGACTGCACAAGCCGTTGGGATCGAGAGCGTCCGCATATAGAGTGAGCTTTCCGTTCCTCAGCACGGCAAAATTGTTTTCCTTAAAGAGCACGCTTCCGCTTCTGTCGGGAAGATCAACGTCTATAAGTCTGAGCACTCTGTCAATATCCGCCTTCGCGTCAATGCCGTAGGAATCGGATATTCTCGGTGAATTGCCTTTCGGTGTGGCGCACTGCCACATCCAGCGATACTGGGATCTGATACATTCTTCCAGTCCTTCCGGTACGGGAAGTGAATTGTTGCGCAGAAGCAGGAATGTCTCGAGATAGAGACGCGCAATGAAATGACTGTAGCTGGGGCTGTCCTCGTTGCTTCCGCCGCCTTCCATGATTCCCGACATATTCAGCTTGACCACATTGATTCCCATTTCCAGCATATCACCGCTGTGCTCAAATTCAGGGAACATAACCGCGCAGGTAATCAGAGCCGAACCTATCTGAAGACCATGATTCTGCACGTTCTTTTTTGACAGCTGATAATTCGCTTCGAGATAGAGGTGATTTGCGTGAAGGTTAAGAAGCGAATAGATAAACTGCCATTCGTCCTCCGTGTACCCGGCATCCTGAAGCATGAATACTCCGTGAAGAAGAGACAGAGTTCTCCATGCCACCTGCATGTCGCGCCATACCATATTGGTCTTTATATAGTGAATGTTCGGATCAAACTCCTGATACGGATGTACTTCATACCAGCCGCGAACAATATCCAGCCACAGCTTCGGGTATTTTTCGTCTCCGGTACGAAGGTAAGCGTGAGCGACAGGGATAGTCATATACAGTCTCTGCGGCCATATCTGCCACTCATACTTTCTCGTAAAGCCTTCCGTTCCGTCATTATACGCAAACGAACGCTCAAAGCCGTATTTACTGCCGTAACGGAATTCTTCAAAAAGCCTGTCGTTTTCAATAAGCTCAAGCATCCTATCGCTGTTTACGCTACCGTCTTCCTCAATCAGATAGGGAAATCTGTCCGCTGTAAGGTTGAACGCTCCTCCGTCGAGAACGAAATAGGGCAAAATCGGCTCCGAGATCAACTCCTCTCTCGGATACATATAGTTGACTTCGGCTTTCTCCGCGCCGAGCAGTTCACGGCTGAACGGCCGGGTAAATACGGTTCCTGTTTTTGTCATGGCGCGTCTCCTCTGATTATTGTTTTATAATTGTCCGGATCGGTATCTCCCTCGGTATTTATTATAAGAATTACGGAATTACCGTCGATACCGAGCATCCTCCTGATATCCGCGTATTCCTCTTCATGCGAAATAAGGTAAGAAATTCCCGCTGTGACCGCGCCCGATTCACCTGCAACTATGCCGCTTTTTGACAGCAGCCGCATCCCGTATCGCGTTACGTCGTCTGAGCACGCAAACGCATATTTCGCGCATCCGCTGAGCATATCCCATGCAAGCCCGCAGGGCTCGGCACAGTTCAGACCTGCCATTATTGTTTCTCCGGGATTCGGCGCAGCATGTGGCTTACCGTCGGCGCAAAGGAATGATTGATAGAAGCAAGCTACATTCAACGGCTCTACTATGGATATGGTAATTCCGCTGCCGAACGCCGATACTGCCGCCGCAGAAACAGCTCCCGCCATTGCGCCCACGCCCGCCTGGAGGAAAATGTGCGTAGGCGATGTTATGCCGTATTCTTTGAGCTGCTCCGAGGCCTCGTATACCATTGTCGTATAACCCTGCATGATATATTCGGGGACTCTGTCGTCGCCGCCTTCAACCGAGGTATCCTGAACGAGACACCATCCGTTTTTCCGGGCGAGCTGCGCAGTATATCTTACGCAGTCATCATATCCCATATCGGTTATTATGACTTCCGCTCCGCCGGCGTTTCTTATAGCCTGCGCTCTGACTTCAACTGTCCCCTTAGGCATATACACGTGCGAACGACAGCCAAACAGCTTTGCCGCCCATGCCACGCCCTTGCCGTGATTGCCGTCGGTTG
>JAZQNC010000072.1:0-14572 GCA_045627165.1 Eubacteriales bacterium | reverse complement strand
CGTATGCTACGCTGTTGACGGACAGGCGATCGGCGTAGGCGCAGGTCAGCAGTCGAGAATCCACTGCACACGTCTTGCTGGTACAAAGGCAGACACATGGTTCCTCCGTCAGCATGAGAAGGTTCTGGCTCTTCCTTTCCTTGATACTCTCGGACGTCCCGACCGTGACAACGCGGTTGACGGCTATATCAACAAGAACGAAGAGGATGTATGCGCAGAGGGCAACTGGCAGAAGTACTTCAAGTACCGTCCCGAGCCGCTCACCGCTGAGGAGATCCGCGAATACCTTGACAGTATCGACAATGTGGCACTCGGTTCCGATGCGTTCTTCCCCTTCGGAGACAGCATAGAGCGCGCTCACGCAAGCGGCGTAAAGTATGTTGCCGAGCCCGGCGGCTCTATCCGTGACGATTCCGTAATCGAGACCTGCGACAAGTACGGCATGGTCTGCGTATTCAACGGCATAAGACTGTTCCACCATTGATTTATTCAGAATAGCCTGATATTATCGGCGGCGCCATTACCGGCGCCGCTGCTGTTTTGAAAGAACACGATGATTTGCGGTTGACACGGCTGAACAAAAGTGGTATAATCTCACGGTGATCAGATAAATTCAGATAAGAATGGCGGCCTGATATATTATGGAGAATAAACTGAATACGAAGATACTGTCTTCTTCCGAGCTGGAGGAAGCGGCTGAGATAATAAGAAAAGGCGGACTGGTGATTTTTCCGACAGAAACCGTTTACGGACTCGGCGCAAACGCTCTTGACGCCGAAGCGTCGGCGAAGATATACGCCGCAAAGGGAAGGCCGTCGGACAATCCTCTCATATCGCACCTTGCCTGTGCGGAGGATGCGGAAAAGTACTGCGTGACCGGCGACCTGTATTACAGGATAGCCGAAAGCTTCATGCCCGGACCGATAACCGTCGTGCTTCCGAAAAAAGAGAACATCATACCCGATACCACCACCGGAGGACTGTCTACCGCCGCCATAAGAGTGCCTTTGGACCCCATTGCCCACAGACTCATCGAGCTGGCGGGAGTGCCGATAGCCGCGCCCTCGGCAAATCTTTCGGGAAGTCCCAGTCCTACCACTCTGCGTCATGTGATAGAGGATATGTTCGGACGGGTGGACTGCATAATCGACGGCGGCGACAGCGACATAGGCGTGGAATCCACCATCGCAATGCCCGACAGCGATGAGGAAGGCGAGCTTATCCGTCTGCTCCGTCCCGGAGCGGTTACTGTCGAAATGCTTCGTGAGATATGTCCGAGAGTAATCGCCGATGCGGCGGTCACCCGGAAATCCGACGCGCGGCCTCTCGCACCCGGAATGAAGTACAGGCACTACGCTCCGAAATCGAAGGTCATAATGCTCGACGGCGAGGACGAAGCGGTGTATGCCTACCTCGCGGATAAGTCCGACTGCGCCATATTATGTTATGACGGTGATATGTGTCTGCTGAACAGAGAAAGAACGATTTCTCTGGGTGATAAAAATGACCATTACGCTCAGGCTCACAGACTGTTTGCGGCTCTGCGCGACCTTGACGGCGCGCCGGTGATATACGCGAGAATGCCCGCGCAGGACGGCGTCGGACTTGCCGTCTTCAACCGTCTCGTAAAAGCGGCGGGATACGAAATAATGAAGCTGTAAAATTCTCCGAAAAACGGCAAAAAAAGATGCAGAACAAATTCGCTCTGCATCTTATTTTTATCGTATCTCGACGGTGACCTTTTTGCCTGCCTTGTTGGCTGCTGCCTTGACAACGGCTCTGATTGCCTTCGCAATGCGTCCGTGTCTGCCGATCACCTTGCCCATATCGTTTTCGGCTACGGTAAGCGTAAGGCTTACGTCGTCACCGTTATCCTCACGAACCACCTTTACGGATGAGGGATCATCCACAATGGCGCGTGCAACGTCGGTAAGTATTTTGTCCAGCTCGGCCATGACTTATTTCTTGAGAAGAGCCTTTACTGTCTCGGTGGGCTGTGCGCCGTTCTTTATCCACTCTTCAGCCTTTGCCATATCGATCTTGATCTCGGCAGGGTTTACGCAGGGATTGTATGTGCCGATTTCTTCGATGAAACGACCGTCACGGGGATAACGGCTGTCCGCAACAACTACACGATAGAAGGGAGCCTTCTTTGCACCGATTCTCTTGAGTCTGATCTTTACCATGATAAAATTTCCTTTCAGAATATTGTGTTTGATTTAATCTATATTATAATTATATAATATAACGCTGCAAGACGACGGAGAGGCTTATCTGAAGCCCTTCATCATTTTTTTGCCGAAGCGTTTTCCGAGGTTTCCGTCGGTAAGCTGCTTCATGAGCTTGTTGGTCTGGTCATACTGCTTGAGCAGACGGTTGACCTCCTCGACGGTCGTTCCGCTTCCGGCGGCAATGCGCTTTTTGCGGGAGGCATTGATGAGGTCGGGTTTGTCTCTTTCCTTCCGGGTCATGGAAAGGATTATCGCTTCCATTCTGTTCAGCTTGCCCTCGTCGATCTTTGCGTCCTTGAGCGCGTCGGGTTTTATTCCCGGCATCATGCCGATAAGCTGTTCCATCGAACCCATATTGCGTATCTGCTTGAACTGGTCGAGATAATCGGAAAGAGTGAAGGTCTGTTCGCGTATCTTCTTTTCGAGGTCCGCTGCCTGCTTTTCGTCATAGGCCTGCTCAGCCTTTTCGATGAGCGAAAGCACGTCTCCCATTCCGAGGATACGGGAAGCCATTCTGTCGGGATGGAAGGGCTCGAGAGCGTCGAGCTTCTCGCCCGTACCGATGAACTTGATAGGCTTGCCGGTGACGTATCTGACCGAAAGAGCCGCGCCGCCTCGTGTGTCGCCGTCGAGCTTGGTAAGAATCACACCGGTGATATCAAGCATATTGTTGAAGGTCTCGGCAACGTTGACCGCGTCCTGACCGGTCATGGAATCCACTACCAGAAGGATCTCGGTGGGGTTTGCCTTTTCCTTTATGGCAACCAGCTCAGCCATCATCGCTTCGTCTACCTGAAGACGTCCGGCTGTATCTATGAACACCACGTCATGTCCGTGAGCAACAGCGTGTTCGATACCTTTTTCGGCAATTTCCACGGGGCTGACCGTATCGCCGAGCTGAAAGACGGGAATACCGACCTGACCGCCGACAATCTCAAGCTGCTTTATTGCCGCGGGACGGTAAACGTCTCCCGCTACCAGAAGCGGACGCTTGCCCTGCTTTTTCAGATAAGCCGCAAGCTTCGCGGCGTGGGTGGTCTTACCTGCACCCTGAAGTCCGCACATCATTATTACCGTGGGAGGCTTAGATGCTATGGTCAGCTTTGCGGCGGTACCGCCCATAAGATTGGTAAGCTCTTCGTTTACGATCTTTACGATCTGCTGAGCCGGCATAAGGCTTTCGAGCACTTCGGTACCGACCGCGCGTTCCGAAACGAGCTTGATGAAGTCGCGGACAACCTTGAAGGAAACGTCCGCTTCGAGAAGCGCAAGCTTTATCTCGCGCATACCTTCCTTAACGTCCGCCTCGGTGAGCTTGCCCTTGTTTTTGAACTTCTTAAAGGCGTTATTTATTTTGTCCTGAAGACTGTCAAACATTTCAAACTACCAAATCAAATATATTAAAACTGAATATTCCGCAGCAGCTCCGCGGCTTCGCGGCGTTTTGCGGCGCTGTCCGCTTCTTCCACTCTGTCGGCTATCGAAGATATCGCGTCGGCAAGCGCGTCGGCGCGCTTCATGAATCCGAGCTTTTCCTCGCAGTCGGCAAGCGCCGCCTCCGCCTTTTTCATCGCGTCGAGAACTCCCTGACGGGTGATGCCGCAGATGGAAGCTATCTCGGAAAGGGAAAGGTCTTCGTCGTAATGCAGGGATATGATCTGCCGCTGCCTGTCGGAAAGAAGACCGCCGTAGTAGTCGAAGAGACGCGCTGTCATTATGCTTTTGTCCAGATCGACCTCAGCCACAGTACAGAGCCCTCCGTGAATTGCTGTCAAGCAAAATGCTTTACATATAATACCACAACAGATCGGTTTTGTCAAGAGAAGGCGCAAAATAATGGGTAAACTATTTATGAACTCTGCCGAAAAAACGGTCCGCATTTACGATAAAAACCGAAATAATATCACAAAACATAACAGATTATCGCAAAAATTAAAAGAAAAATTTCACAATGTAACGAAAACTTCTTGACTATTGCATATAACAGTAGTATAATAAACCGAGTATTATGCAGTGGAGAATGTCTGCTGTCGATTAAAGAAAGGTGAATTTTATGTCTAAAAAATTATTGTCAGTTCTGCTCGCGGCTGTTATGGTTGTGTCCGCGTGCCTCATGACCTCCTGCGGCAAGGAAGAGTGGCCTGTTGACGAGGCTACCGGTCTTACCGAGCTGCTTATCGGAGGTATCGGTCCTCTGTCCGGCGCATACGCAAACTACGGTACGTCGGTTTACAACGGCGCGAAGATCGCCGTTGACGAAATCAACGCTGCCGGAGGCGTGAACGGCTTCAAGCTCGTTCTCAGCTTCCAGGATTCCGAAGCAGACCCCACATCCGCGAAAAACGCTTACGGCAAGCTCATGGATAACGGCATGAAGGTTTCCCTCGGAGGAGTTCTTTCCGGTGAGACCGCGTCTGTCGTTGCCGAAGCAAAGTCCGACGGTATCCTCGTTCTCACTCCCTCCGGCTCCGCAAAGAGCGCGATCGAGGGAAGCGACACGGCTTTCCGTATCTGCTTCAACGACCCTGACCAGGGTAAGCTTGCCGCAAGATACATAAGCGACAACGGCATCGGCAAAAAGGTAGCTCTCTTCTACGACAGCGGCACAGACTACTCCAGCGGTATCATCAGTACCTTCACCGAGGCCGCAAAGGACTGCGGCTTTGAGATCGTAGGCACTCCCCAGACCTTTACCGAGGCAACCAACACAGACTTCTCCACACAGATAAACGCGATCGTTGAGTCCGGCGCCGACGTGGTGTTCATGCCCATCTACGCCCAGGAAGCAGCCGCGTTCCTTACTCAGGCAAGAGAAGCGGGCAAGCTCAAGGACGTTGCATGTTTCGGCTGCGACGGTCTTGACGGCGTTATCTCCAAGATCGGTGAAGACAAGGTAGCCAATGCCGAGGGCGTATTCATGCTTACTCCTTTCGCCGCCGACTCTGTCGAACCCAAGGTCGTTTCCTTCGTTGCGGCATATCAGGCAGCGTTCAACGCTGTTCCCGACCAGTTCGCAGCTGACGGCTACGACGCGATCTACACCGTCGCCGCAGCTGTCGCACAGGCTGAAATCAAGCCCGATTCCGTTGACAATTTCAACTCCCGTTTGGTTGCCGCTATGACACAGATCACTGTTGAAGGTGTGACCGGAACAATGACATGGACGGCAGACGGCGAGACAAACAAGGCCGCAAATGCCCTTATAATCAAGAACGGTGTTGCAGTTGACTATCTCTCCAACAGGTAATCGTCAAGTGACATCTGATCTGGTATAGGATTCCGAGACCCGGCAGTGAGCCTGTTACTGTCGGGTCTTGTATTTGAATAAAGGTAAAAACCGTGAACTAAGGAAGCTTCCGAAAAAGGAAGCATGGTCAACATCTATGATTAAACTGATTCAGACGCTGATAAGCGGACTAAACCTCGGCGCAATCTACGCGCTTATCGCACTCGGATATACGATGGTCTACGGCATTGCGAAGATGCTGAATTTCGCCCATGGCGATATCATCATGATAGGCGCATATTCGGTGATCGTGACCGTGGCAAATCTTCATCTGCCCGGACTGCTCTCCGTGGTGGTCGCGGTAGGCGTGTGCGCGCTCCTGGGCATAACGATTGAATTTTTCGCCTATAAGCCGCTTCGCGGCTCCTCTCCTCTCGCCGTTCTGATCACGGCTATCGGAGTCAGCTATTTTCTGCAGAATCTCGCGCTCATCATTTTCGGTTCCGAGCAGATCGTGTTCCCGTCGATAATAAAGATACCGAATGTCAGTATCGGTCAGATAGAAATATCGGGCATCACGCTTCTGACTCTCAGCGTTACGGCTGTAATAATGATCGCGCTCACCCTGTTTATCAATCTGTCTCTTACAGGCAAGGCGATGCGCGCCGTATCCGAGGATAAGCCCGCCGCGGAGCTTATGGGAATCAACGTCAATAAGACGATTTCCGTAACCTTTGCGATAGGCTCCGCGCTTGCCGCAGTCGCGTCCATATTCTTCGGTCTGACCTACGTCTATATTAAGCCCACCACCGGCGCAATGCCCGGCATAAAAGCGTTTACTGCGGCGGTATTCGGCGGTATAGGCTCTGTCCCCGGAGCAATGCTGGGCGGAATACTCCTCGGAATAATAGAGCAGTTTTCAAAGGCTTATATTTCACCTATGTGGGCTGACGCGATAGTCTTCGGAGTGCTTATTCTCGTGCTCGTGCTCAAGCCTTCCGGTCTGCTCGGAAAGAAAATAAGTGAGAAGGTGTAACCGTAATGGAAAACAATTCAATGAGGAAAAAGCTTCTCTCGTCAAACGCCATAGTCATATACGGACTTGTCGCCCTGTATATACTGCTTGCGGTTCTGGTTTACGGCGGAATTGCCGGACGTCAGCTTTCGGGAATGGTTATCACCGTTTCCTGTTACATCATTCTTGCCGTTTCTCTTAATATCGTAGTGGGTCTGCTGGGCGAGCTTTCTCTGGGTCACGCAGGTTTCATGTCCGTCGGACTCTACGGCGGATGTCTTTTCTCGATAGCAACGGCGGATACGCTTCCGCTGATGCCCAGACTGGTAATAGCAATGCTTATCGGCGGCGCGGTAGCGGCTGTATTCGGTATGCTGGTAGGACTTCCCGCGCTGCGTCTCAAAGGCGACTACCTTGCCATCGTGACCCTCGCCTGCGGCGAAATCATCAAGAACGCTATCACGAACTTTGATTTTACCGGCGGCGCTCTCGGACTCAATACCAGCGGCGTATTTCTCAAGACGGCTCAGCTGTTCCCTTATGCCGCCGCTGCGGTATTTATCACCGTCATATTTGCGATGAATATCAAGAAATCCCGTCACGGACGCGCTATAATGGCCATCCGCGACAACCGTATCGCAGCTGAAGCCTGCGGAGTCAATATCACATACTGCAAGCTTCTGGCGTTTATAGTCGCCGCGTTCTTTGCGGGAGTTGCAGGTGTGCTTTACGGTCACACTCTCGCGGTGGTAAATCCTTCCACCTTTGACTACAA
The DNA here is from genome assembly GCA_045627165.1 of Eubacteriales bacterium. Classification (GTDB taxonomy): domain Bacteria; phylum Bacillota; class Clostridia; order Oscillospirales; family CAG-272; genus JAZQNC01. The sequence goes on along the minus strand of JAZQNC010000072.1, from coordinate 7,325 downwards.
TATGTCTATCGAGATCCTCGTCATCGTGGTTCTCGGCGGCATGGGAAATATTGGCGGCTCGATCGTCGGCGCGATCATTCTTCAGGCGCTTCCGGAGCTGCTCCGCGATTTCGCAGGCCTGCGTATGCTGCTGTATTCGATACTCCTCATTGCGATAATGCTGATAAACGCAAGCCCGCGCTTTGCGTATATGAAGGAATATCTGTCCCCTGTGACCATCGTCAGGAAAATCAAGGAAAAGAAAAACGGCAAACGCGAAGCCGAAAAGGAGGAGAAGTGATGAACGGTAAGAAAAGCGTCGATAAGGCAAAGCTCGTTCCCTATTCTCCCAAGGGATACGTTATCCCGGAACGCGATGTTATGCGTCCCCCTGTGCTTGAGGCTATCCGTGTGGGAATCAATTTCGGCGGTCTTGTAGCCGTTGACGAGTTTTCGCTGGCGGTAGGTGCGACTGAGATCACCGGACTTATCGGACCTAACGGAGCGGGAAAGACCACTGTCTTCAATATGCTGACAAACGTCTATACTCCCACGAGAGGAACCATCATGCTTGACGGCAAGAGCACTGCCGGACTCAATACCAGTCAGGTAAATAAAATGGGCATAGCCCGTACCTTCCAGAATATCCGTCTGTTCGGAAATATGTCGGCTCTTGACAACGTAAAGGTTGGTCTGCACAATTCCATAAGGGAAAATCTGTTTTCGGCGATGACGCACGGCTTCGGATATTCCGGCGCCGAAAAAAGCGCGGACGAAAAAGCTCTGCAGCTCCTCGACTTTTTCCATATGACCGACGTCGCTTACGAGAATGCGTCAAATCTGCCTTACGGCGCACAGAGAAGACTTGAGATAGCCCGCGCGCTGGCAACCGATCCCAAGATAATTCTTCTCGATGAGCCTGCCGCGGGAATGAATCCCTCAGAGACCTCGGAGCTTATGGAAAACATAATCCGCATCCGCGACAGCTTCGGAATTGCCGTAATGCTTATCGAGCATGATATGAATCTCGTCATGAACGTCTGCGAAGGTATCTGCGTGCTTGACCACGGCAAGGTGATAGCAAAGGGAACGCCTGCCGAGATCACGAGCAATCCCGCCGTTATCGAGGCATACCTCGGAAGAAAGAAGGAGAACAAATAATGCTTACAGCAGAAAATCTGAATGTATATTACGGTCAGATACACGCTCTCAAGAATGTCTCCTTCAATGTGGAGGACGGCGAGATCGTCGCGCTTATCGGCGCGAACGGAGCGGGCAAGACCACGACTCTCCATACTCTTTCGGGAATGCTTCACTCCAGGACAGGCTCGATAAAGTTCTGCGGTGAGGACATATCCAACAGCGCATCTCATACCCTTATAACCAAGGGACTCGCTCACGTTCCCGAGGGAAGACGGATTTTCGCCCAGATGACCGTTCAGGAAAATCTTGAAATGGGAGCTTTCACCTGTCCTAAGAACACAAAGGAATCAATGGCTGACGTGTATGAACGCTTCCCGCGTCTGAAGCACCGCAGGAACCAGATAGCCGGAACGCTTTCCGGAGGTGAGCAGCAGATGCTCGCCATGGGACGCGCTCTTATGGCGCATCCGAAGCTGCTCATGCTCGACGAGCCCTCGATGGGACTTGCGCCGATTCTGGTACAGCAGATATTTGATATTATCAAGGAGCTCAACGACTCCGGAACGACGGTCATTCTCGTGGAACAGAATGCCGAAATGGCTCTCGAAATATGCGACCGCGCCTATGTCCTCGAAACAGGACGCATAGTTAAGAGCGGAACGGGAAGCGAACTGGCAAGCAGCGAAGCCGTCCGCCGCGCATATCTCGGAGGCTGAGATATATACGATACCGATAAACAACAAAAGCTCCCCGGAATTTCCGGGGAGTTATTGCTTTATTGGGGAATCTGCGCTGTATTTCATCTGCCGCCGGCAGGTCTCTGACCGGAAGCGCGCCCGGTATGGGGCTTGCGCGATATCTGCTTCAGGGCGGACGCTACAGCGTTCATTTCACTGCGTCTGAGCATAACGTCCTTGTTTATGTCATGAATGAAAGGAACGAGCTTGTCGGCAGGCACGATTCCGGGCATATCGCTGATCTTGAAATGAGTCTGCGGATCAAGATATACCACAGCCCTGTGAATCGGCACGTTGGCGATATTGCGGCTCTTGAGGTATCTGTCAAGGGACACCTTCTGAGCGTCGAGCAGTTCGACAGGATTGCTCAGGTTTGTTATCGTCTTACGGTAGAACTGTCTCCACTGGTTGCGGTAGGGGTTGTCTATGCTTCCGTGAAGATCACGCATCGCTATGATGATCACTCCTCCGTGTGTGACAAGGACCGCGTCGGTAAAGAACAGCTTTGAATCGGGAGAGAAGTTTGACGGGAAAAGCACGCAGTGCAGCTGCAGATCGCTGCTGTAATTGATTTCAAGCAGCTTGTGTATCAGAACAAGTCCCTTGTCCTTTGCTCGCAGCAGCGCGTGGGTTTCGAGCATCCTCTTGATTTTGAAGGCAAGCCATCCGAGAAACACCGCAAGCGCGGCGACAGACAGCGCTATGCAGATTTTTACAAATATATCCATATTGACAGCCTTATGATCACTGTTGAATAAGCAGGGACGTCAACAGGGGAATCACTTGCAGTTCTTTTCGAGATAGGCTACCACGTCGCCGACTGTGATGAAGGTGTGAATATCCTCATCATTGATTTCTATATTGAACTTGTCCTCGCAGAGCATGATAAGATCGGCAAGCTCGAGAGAATTTATTCCGAGGTCGGCGATAAGCTCGGCTTCGGGCTTGATATCCTCTTCCTTGACGGAAAGGTCGTTGATAAGCATTTCTTTGATTTTTTCAAACACGGTTGTATCCTCCGATTACGGTTGTGTGATGTATGGAATAAATTTTATTTTACCAGATAACGCTTGATCTTCTTTGAAGTGGTCTTTTCAAATTCGGTGTCGCGTATCTCAATTTCATGGATCTGCTTATAGAGAGGAAGATCGCGGTTGACCTCATCGACGGCAGCCTTGACCGCTTCGTACTCCTCGTCTCCCGTCATATCCTTTGTGAGTATGGGATCGGGATATACCACCGCGGTGATCACGACCTCGCCGGTGTCATGCTTCTGACGGGATATTACCACGGATTCGCAGATGATGTCCTTCTGCGAAAGATGTTCCTCAAGCTCTTCCGGGAAAATATTCTTCCCGTTGCTCAGTATTATGACGTTCTTTTTGCGTCCCGTGATAAAGATATAATTGTCGTCGTCCATATAACCGATGTCGCCGGTCCTGAACCATCCGTCCTCGGTATAGGCCGCCTTGTTTGCCTCGTCGTTGTGGTAGTAGCCGAGCATGACGTTGTCGCCCTTGACAAGTATCTCGCCGGTATCCGAGCCGTCGGTCTTTTCGATTTTGACCATGCATCCCGGAACGGGCTGACCTACGGAACCGAGCTTGCGCTTTCCGCTTCTGTTCACCGCGACAAGGGGGGAACATTCGGTAATGCCGTAGCCCTCGAATATGGCGATGCCGAAGCGGTTAAAATCCCTCACCAGCTCCGGACTTACGTGCGCGCCTCCGCAGACAATGGAACGGAGATTCCCTCCGAGAGATTTCTGTATCTCACCGAAAAGACGCTTGCGCAGATCGATCCCGATATACTGCATGGAATCGCTCAGCTTCATTGCCAGCTCGACGCGGCTGCGGAGATTTTTCTTGTCTATTTCACTCCATATACGCTTGTACATCGTCTCGACGTAGAGCGGAACAACGATAAGCGTAGTGGGTTTGAAGCCGGTGATGCTGCGCATGGTATTCTTCACGCTGTCGTTTATGAACATCGTGCCGCCTACGGAGGCCACTCCGAACTGGCAGCAGGTCATTTCGTAGGAATGGTGAAGCGGGAGCAGATCGACAAACGTATCGTCGTCGTCGTATTCGGTGGACTGCACCGACGCATTGATTCCTGCCACAAGATTGTGGTGGCTGAGCATTACGCCCTTGCTGGTGCCTGTAGTTCCGGAAGTGAAGAGCAGCACCGAAAGCTTGTCCATTTCGGGCTTGCAGTCAATATAGCTGCGGTCGCCGTCCTTGATGCTTCGGCGACCGATCTCGATCAGTTCGTTGAACGGAAGCAGCGATATGCCGTCGGCTTCCACGCCGTTGCCGATCGGAACCGCATACTTAACATTGGGGCAATTCGTCAGGAGAGCGGGGAAGCGTTTCCGCTGGCTTTCGGTATAGACAACGGCTTTGGCGCCGCATTCGTTGAGAAAACCGATGACCGCTTCATCCGAAAGATCGCGGTCAAGCGGCACTATAACTCCGTTTCCCGAAACGGCGGCGTGATATACCGCCATATATTCCGGACAGGAATCGCCTATGACCGCAACGGTTTCTCCCATGATCCCGAGCGCCGAAAAAGCTGTACCGGTGTAATTTACCATGTCGCGGAATTCGCGGTAGGTCACATGGTATTCGGCCTTGTCTCTGCGGTAGATATAAAGAACCTTATCGGGAAACAGCTCCATGCCGTTCACGAGTATGTCCCTTATGCTTCTGAATATTACCGGCTTACGTTTCGCCTTTATGTCACCCGGCGCAAGAACGCTGTGAAGATTTGGCAGAAGCCTTTTGGATATACTATCCCTTTTAATTTTACTGTTATTCATAACATATATTATATAATGATATTGCGGTATTGTCAAGTGCTTTTGATAAAATTAACATCTGCCGAGATCACGGTAAAAGACTGTAATAACGCCGCAGATCAGCCGTTATTTCCGCGGTATTTTTCGCTCTGCTCCACGGCAAGACGGTCGCACCTTTCGTTGTAGCTGTGCCCGTCGTGACCCTTTACCCAAACGTAATTCATGGAATGCACAGCGGTAAGCTCAAGCAGCTTTTCCCAAAGGTCGGGATTGAGAGCGGGTTCTTTGTTGGATTTGACCCAGCCGCGGCGCTTCCAGCCCTCTGCCCAGCCCAGTCTCAGCGCGTCAATGACGTATTTGGAGTCGGAATAGAGAGTCACATTGCAACTGTATTTCAGTGCGGAAAGTCCGCTGATAACGGCGGTAAGCTCCATACGGTTGTTGGTGGTATTCACCTCTCCGCCGCAAAGCTCTTTTTCCGCGCCGCCGCAGACAAGGACAGCCGCCCAGCCTCCGGGACCGGGATTGCCCGAACAGGCGCCGTCTGTGTATAATTCTACGTTTTTCATATAAGCGAAATTATTCTGATACTGTTTTTTGAAAGTTGTTATTTGAGCGCGCAGGCTCTTGTAAAAGACATATTTGTGTGGTATAATTCGGTTATTACAAATATCGGAAAGCCGGAACGGATATAATGAACGATAAAATTACGATACGCGGAGTAAACTTCGACAACGTCAATATGGATGAAGCGGTAGGTATCTGCGCAGAGATGCTGATGCGTGAAGGCTGTCATGTGATCCATACCCCCAATGCGGAGATCGTACAGCTGTGCGTTGAGGACAGATCATATTATGAGCTGATAAATTCCGCGGATCTGATAATACCCGACGGAGCCGGCGTGATACTTGCCTCAAAGCTTTTGGGCACGCCGCTTCGCAAGGGCAAGGTGGCGGGAATAGAGCTGTGCGAGAATCTCATCGGATACGCCGCAGAAAATAAGCTCGGCGTGTATTTTCTCGGCGGAAAGCCGGGTATTGCCGAAACCGCCGCCGCTAATATGAGCGTGAAATATCCGGGACTGACAGTATCCGGCTGCCACGACGGATATTTTGCGAAGGTTGACAGCCGCGAAAAAGCTCTGATGTGGAAAAACGGCGTACCGATAGATGAAGACGCCGCCGTCATAAAAGAAATAAATGACAGCGGCGCGTCGATTCTTCTGTGCTGCCTTGGCGTACCGAAGCAGGAAATATGGATGAACTGCCACCGTGACGAGCTGAAGGTGCGCCTTGCGGGAGGCTTCGGCGGCAGCTTTGATATTTTCGCGGGAGCAGCTGAGCGCGCTCCCGAAATAATGATACGTCTCAACCTTGAATGGCTTTACCGGCTCATAAAGGAGCCTAAGCGAATCGGAAGAATGATGAAGCTTCCGAAGTTCGTTTTCGGCACGCTGTTCGCGCGTCTGACGGGCAGAACTTAATTCTCCTGTTTCGGAGCTTCAGAAGGGGCGTTGTTCTGAGGTCTGTGATAATAGCGTCTTCTGCTGCGCTTTTTCTTTGCTTCGCTTCCCTGACCCGACGAAGTACGGATGTTTTCGCTTTCGGCGGTCGTTTCCGGTTTTGTCTGACCTGACGGCGAAGCCTCGCCGCCGTCTATTCTGCCTATGATGCCTGCCACGTCTATCTCGTCATTATCCGCTTCCGGCGGTCTGTTGTTATTAGCTCTCTTAGGCTGAGAGTCGTCCCTTTTGGACTGACCTTCCGATTTTACCGGCGGATGCGGTTTGATGTTTCTGACCTTTTCCGGAGAATCGTCCGCTTTTTCCGCCGATGCGGTCTGCTTTTGAACGGTCTGACCTGCGGCTGCGCTGCGTTTATCCTGAGCTTCGGTCCTGTTTTGGGACTGCCTGTTCTGAGAGGGACGTGTCTGACTGTTTCGGTTTCCGCTTTCATCGGAACGCTCTCCGGACTTCGGCTGACTGCCGCTTCTTTCCGGCGCCGCAGTGCGCTGACGGTTATTCTGCGGAGCAGGTTCTGAACCCGAATCCTTTCCGTCGGGGTCGTATACGCCCTCACGGTGCGCAAGCTCCCAGTTTACGTTCAGCACCTTGAGAGTGTGTCCGCCGACCTTTTCCTCGGTCTGGTAAATATAATCCCTGTCGATGAGATAGCGGAGAGCTCTTGTGACGTCTTCCTCATCTGAGCTGTAATAGCCTGCCACAGCATCCACTGTTCCCTTGAAGCTGGGATACATACGATGAGAGCCGCGGTTGTTGTCGCTGAGATATTTCAGATTGGCAAATATCTGATCGTAATATTTCTGGTCAAGAAGCTCAGCCGATTCCTCGTTGGGAATCTCGGTGCATTTTGTGGCGGTGTTGCGAAGCTGATTGCTCATCGCTCCCTTTACGCCGTAGACCTCCACGGTCTTTCCGCACTGGTTTTTCAGAAAGCTGACCGACGAGCTGAAATGACCGTCGCAGGAAAAAATAATGAATGCCTTTATATCATGCGCTGACAGAGCCTTCTGATAAATGTGATCAAGCATGATAAAATCGGTAAAGTCTTTTGTGACGTAATTTGAGGCATTCTGAGTTTCGATGATTATGTTTGTTATCTCGCGGATCTTCGGTATCTCCGCACGAAGCGACTGATTGGAAAAAT
>JAZQNC010000071.1:0-2665 GCA_045627165.1 Eubacteriales bacterium | reverse complement strand
GGCATCCCGCCGACGACAAGGTACTTGCGATAAAGCAGCATCGCAGCATCATGCAGAGCGGAAGGCATTGGAACGTCATTCTCGAAGCACTCGTGGATACGCCCGACAAGCTCATCCTCGCCGAGAGCGAGCATGAATTCCTCCAAGTCCATCGGATAGAGCGTAAGCATATCAACCTTGCCTACGGGGAAAGAGAATTCGGAACGGTTCACGCCAATTCCGAGCAGACTGCCCGCAACGATGATGTGATACTCCGGCGCGTCCTCGCAGAAGTATTTGAGTGAGGTAAGCGCACGCTCACAGAGCTGCACCTCGTCAAAGATAATGAGTGTCCTCTCGCGTACTATGGTTTGACCCGAAATATGCGACAATATCGGCAGAAGATAGGCAGGACTTATATTCTCCGCGAAGGTGTCCGCCAGTTTTGGATTGGTCTCGAAATTGAAGTAGGCAACGTTATCATAATGAGTGCGGCCGAATTCGAGGATGGAATACGTCTTGCCGACCTGACGCGCTCCCTGCAATATCAAAGGCTTACGGTATGGATTGGTACGCCATTGTTCCAGTTTTTCAGTGATTTTTCGGTACATTATATATCGCCTCCGTAATGTACTGCTAATATTATATTACGGATTCGTGTAAATATCAATGATAATTACTTAAATATTCACAGAATATAGCATGAATAATTCGAACCACACAACGAAAGAATACTATTCCAACATAGTCTCAATGTTTCTCCGAACAAAATGTAGGTTTGTCAATGATGCGTTACACCTCAGGAAAAGAAAACAAGACCTGCTTAGGTGAACGCCAATTCAAGGGACGCATGGGGAAATTGTTGTATTGACGCTGTCTAACAGCTAACTGTTTCTTGAAATCATCAAAAGAAAAGAACTTGTGTGAAGCATAGAATTCTTCATTGTCTTTACGGTGACTTCTTTCAACCTTGCCGTTATGCCTCGGAGTAAATGGGCGAATGAGCTTGTGTCTGATACCGAAATCATCAAGCGTCTTTTCAAACAATGTTTTCTTCTTTGTTCCTTTTGAATTGAGTCTGTTCGTGAATTCAGAGCCGTTATCTGTTTGGACGCACTCAATTGCATACGGAAAGGCTTTTACAACGTGTTTCAGGAACTCCGCAGAGGAAAACGTGCTGTGTTCCTCAAATGCTTCAAGATAGCGAAAACGGCTGTATTCATCAATGAAAGTATACTGGTAGAATTTCTTCTCCTTTGCCTCGCCGGCGAGGCAGGCTGCCGGGACGAATTTAACGTCTATCTGTACTCTCTGCCCGGGGTAATCCATCTTTTCGTATGGCTTTGGTATGTACTTGGGATTAGGCAGTTTTACCGCCATTTGCTCGGTTCTGCGAAGTACGCGGTACAGTCCTGTGATTGAACGTTTGTAGCCTCGCTGACGCAGCTTTACCCAGAAGACCACCAAACCGGTATTAGCATTTCTCTTCCTCATGTTTGAAATCAGCTTGAGCTCCTCGGGAGTGTGCTGAGCTGGATGATGATGCGGTCTGTGCGACCGGTCGCACAGCGACGCCAGCGTTCCGTCGTATCTTTTCATCCAACGATATATCAATTGTCGCGTTTCGTTGTACCTGATCGCCGCTGCTGTTACACCGTTTTTTATTGCATATTCAACTAATGCTTGACGGTAACGCTGTTTATATGCTATCTTTTTCATGGCAAACAAGATAGCCTCCTTTCAGTGGTGTTTCGGCAACTTCACTGTATCACAGGTTTATCTTGTTTGCCATCCTTTTTTTCTTACTGTAACGCATCTATTGTAATCCTACATACTTTATTGGTTTTTTGTGATAAAGCACTTGACATTTTCCGCAATGCGATTATAATGTTTGTAACACTTCTAAAAGGCTGTGACGGAGACATCCGCCCACATTTTGCTGATTCAGAGAGCCGGCGTTCTGGTGCGAGCCGGTGAAGCAGTGCGGCGGCGCATCACTCCCGAGCCGGTGACTGAAAGCCCGAGCGGCAAGTAGGATATCCCGCAGCGACTGCGTTACTGTCGAAGGCTTGTTGGAGCCGCAGAGAGGGTGCATGCACCAATTTGGGTGGTATCGCGGGTTGAATCACATCCCGTCCCATTTTCAGGGACGGGATGTTTTTATTTTTTATGAAAGGAATATCGCAATGGATACACGAATTATTGAAATAGCCGAACGAATACGCTGCCTGCGCGACATTATGGATTTTTCTGTCGAGGAGATGGCGGAGGCGACCGGAATGGCGCCCGAAAGCTATCTGGAATTTGAATCCGGCGGGCGTGACATAAACTTTACCTTTCTGTATAAATGCGCCGAAAAATTCGGCGTCGATATCGTCGAGCTGCTCACGGGCGAGGCTCCCAAGCTTGATTTCTACTCCATCGTCAGAAAGGACGAGGGACTGGACATAAAGCGTGAGCACGGCTTTGTCTACAAGCACATGGCATACCGCTTCCGCGACAAGCTGGTCGAGCCGTTCGTTGTGACCGTGCCGTACAGCGAGGAGGCAGAAAAAGCGCCTATCGAGCTGGCATATCATGAGGGGCAGGAGCTGGATTACATCCTCAGCGGCTCGCTGCTGTTCCAGTTTGAGGAGCATCAGGAGATCGCCAACGCGGGCGATCTGGTCTATTACGACTCCGGACG
>JAZQNC010000070.1:0-8711 GCA_045627165.1 Eubacteriales bacterium | reverse complement strand
TAGTAGGACTGGGTGCGGTACCAGTCTGTGATGATCCATACGCAGCGCTTGAGCTCGCCCAGCTCTCCGCTCTGTACCATTTCACGCATCTTCTGATACATTGTGTTGGTGCGCTGGTTGTACATGATTCCGAAGGCCTTGCCGCTGTTTCTCGCCACCTCGTAGAATTCCTCGATCTTCTTGGTGTAAACGCCGATAGGCTTTTCGGAAAGCACGTTGAGTCCCGCGTTAAAGGCTTCGATACCGATCACGGGGTGCAGATAGTGAGGCGTCGCTATTATGACCGCGTCGATAAGTCCGCTCTTCAGCATTTCCTTGTAGTCTGTGAAGCATGTGATCTCTTTGCCGTTCTTTGCGGCAACGTCCTGCGCCCATGCAAGGCGGTCGGGCTTGAGATCGCAGACAGCGGAAAGGACGGCATTGGGTATCTTGTCGGAAAGCAGAGAATTTGTATGTCCGCTTCCCATGTTGCCGATACCGACTATACCGTATCTGACTTTATCCATGGTATATCCTCCTGAATTTATTTTATTTATATTATTTGCTTTTTATATCTTTTCCGGCTTCTTGAGGCAGATGAGAGTGAAGGCTGAGCCGAGCACGTTCTTTGCCGCCGCTGTGAGACGCAGGCGGAGCGCTCTGGTCTCCTCGTTTTCGGCGGTGAGAATCGGACATTCGTGATAGAAACGGTTATACGCCGAAGCAACGTCGTATATGTATCTTGTGATGACCGAAGGCTCGTAATCGGCAAGGGCGGACTTGACGCGGACGGGATAGAGCGAAAGCTGCTTTGCCAGCGCCGCCTCCTCGGGAGCGGTTATCTTTCCGGACACGGAGGGAACCTCAGCCTTTTCGAGGACTGAGCAGGTGCGGGCGTAGGTGTACTGAACGTAGGGGCCCGTGTTTCCGTCGAAGTTCAGCGCTTCCTCAAGGTCGAAGCTTACATCCTTTATGCGGTTGTTGGAGAGATAATTATACACGATAGCGCCGACGCCCACTTCCTCGGCTACCTTTTCCTTGTCGGGAAGGTCGGGATTCTTGGACTCTATGACCTCTGCCACCTTGTCAATCGCCATCTGCAGAAGCTGCTTGAGCCAGATAACGTTGCCGGAACGTGTGCCGAGCTTCGCGCCGCCAAGCGACATGGTGCCGTAGGGGACGTGAACGAGCTGATCCGCCCAGTCATATCCCATCAGGTCCACGACCTTGAACCACTGAGCGAAATGCAGGGACTGTCCCGCCGAGGTGACGTATACGCACTTGTCGAAATTGAAGGTCTCCTTGCGGTAGACAGCGGCGGCGATATCACGGGTAGGGTAAAGCGTGGAGCCGTCGCGCTTGAGGATGAGGCATGGCGGCATATTGTATTCGGAGAGGTCTACTATGGACGCGCCGTCGTCCAGCCTGAGCAGTCCCTTTTCACGGAGACGCTCGACCTGCGCGGGCATCTTGTCGGTGTAGAAGCTCTCGCCGAGGTAATAGTCGAACTTTATATCGAGCTGACTGTATGTGCGCTCGTATTCGGCAAGGGATATCTGTATGAACCATTTCCACAGGGCGGTGTTTTCCTCGTCGCCGTTTTCCAGCTTTGTGAATTCCGCTCTCGCCTCGTCGAAGAGAGAGGCGTCCTTCTCCGCTTCCTCGTGGAAACGTATGTAGAGCTCAACGAGACCGTCAACGCCCTTTTCCTCGATAAATTCCTTGGAGCCCCATTTACGGTAAGCCACTATCTGCTTTCCGAAGGAGGTGCCCCAGTCTCCGAGGTGATTTATGGCTATGCACCTGTATCCGGAGAATTCGTGCATCAGCTTTATCGAATGACCTATTACCGTCGTTCCGAGATGGCCGAGGTGGAAGGGCTTTGCGACGTTGGGAGAGGAATAGTCGAGCACTACCGTTTTTCCCTTTCCTTCGTCGGAGGAGCCGTACATCTCGCCCTTTTCGAGTATCTCGCCGATAAGCTCGCCGCCGAGATAGTCGGGAGAAATCCTGAAATTGAGATATCCCCCCGCGGTTTCGACGGAGGATATATACGGGCTTTCAAATCCCTGCGCAAGCGCGGAAGCTATTGCGGGAGGCGCTTTTCTCAGCGTCTTTGAGAGCTTGAAGCAGGGCAGAGACAGATCTCCCAGCTTGTCGCCGGGCGGATATTCCAGCATTGCGGATATGTCGGCGGCGGTGAGAGATGCTCCCAGCTCCGCGCATTTCGCCGCAATGATTTCGGATACGGATTTTCTTATATTAAGCATATTCTTTCTGCTTTCCTGTATATTGTACTTATAATGACTAATTTTACCATAAAAAGCGCGATTGTGCAATAGGTTGAGGAAAAATGCTCCGCTTTTTTTGAAAAAGAGATATAAATATGCCGCCGTGACGAACACGGCGGCACATACCGCAGTTATTTATTCCGCTTTTGATCTTCTTTTCAGATTGACTGCCGCCGCAGCCGCGAGCGAGAACATGACGAGAGCGATACCGGCGGTATAGATCATCGCCGTTCCGCTGCCTCCAGTCGAAGGCATTACGGTGCCGGGTACGTTGGTGATGACATATTCGGTGTCTTCATTGACTTCGTAATCGCCCGTGAAGCTGTCCTTCATGTCATTGCCGTTGATATTGTAAAGCACGCTGTAGCCGTCGGAGTTTTTCTCCGTGATCCTCACCGTCGCGCCCAGCGGGACCTCGAATACCTTGGTATTGTTGTGTCCGAGAGTGAAGTCCTCGCTTTCGGTATAACCGTCTAACGTATACGTTATGGTGAAATTGAAAACCATAGACATATCGCCGCCGGCTATTACCTTTTTCACGACAACCTCCGCGACATTCTGAGGAACTACCTGAATTACGGGATGATCGTAGTAGTCCTTGCCTGCCACACCCGCCGCGGTATAGGTCACATAGGCTTCGGTGTTGGAATGGAAACCGGGTTCAAGCGAGCTGCTCTTATTCGAACCGTAGTCGGTATCATCATTACCTATCACGCCGCCGTAGTTCTTGCCGTTGCTCTTGTATTCGTCATACGCTGTCTGTGTGGTCCTTACGTTGAAGGAGAGCGTATACCTGTAGTCGGGCTGCAGCTCGTAACTCGTATTGAATATCGCTTTTACCGTTCCTGTCGAACCTGTGGGAGTGTCGGAGGTATCAGCGGCAACATATTCAACACGGTTGAATATTGTTTTGTCCTTGCTCTGAGCTCCGTCCCAGAGAACGGTCTCCTTGCCGGTATTGATATTCGTCATCGTTACGAGCACGTCGGGATTGTCGCTGTTGTAACGGACATATTTGCTGAGATTATCGGTGATCTCAACTCCCTTGGGGAAGAACACTGAAAGGAGCTGATTTTCAAGACCCGTCATATCGTTGGTGATATCGAAGTTGGTTCCGTTTCCCTTTGTATACATATACTCAAGGGTCTGTTTATCATCAAGACCGACGGAAATGGTATACACACGCATACCGGGGAACTGAGCATACAGCTCGTCAAACGCCTTCTGAGACATCTGGTGATATGCCTCGGCGACATTACCGTCGTTGGTGCCGCTCGTATAACCGCCGACACCGTCACCGCCTCGGTAACCGACAAGGTCCTTAGAACCGCTTACAGCAGTTGTAGAATTACCGTTTTCTTTACGCAGACCTGTTGCGGTACCGTTTGTCAGTGTGTAGCTGTAGTCGAAGCTGCCGTTCTGCACCTTTACGGTCGCGCTGTCGTCGGCGTCGATCTGGAAGAAGGTGGGAGCACCGTCGGAAAGGAATATCATGACCTTGCGGTGTCCGTCATTCTTGACCTTGTCAAGCTCGACAGCAGTCTGAAGGAATCCCGCCTCGTAGTTCGTGCCTCCGTATTCATTGTCCGAGGTACACTCGAAGCTTCCCTTGCTGCCGCTGTTTTTCCATCCCACAGCGTCCGTCCAGTTGAGCAGAGTCTTGGTATCATTCGTATAATCGTGAACACCGTTGGACCATCCGCGTGCATACTGATTTCCGGCAGTGGAAGTTACTTCTCCGAAGAATCCGACAACGGCAACCTTGTTATACGGGCTCTTGCTCAGGAATTCACTGATAAATCCGTCGGTGCCGTTGAGGAACTGGTTGAGCGCCTTGGTTCTGGTCACTGTCTGACCGTCGTAGGTAAGGTTGTTCTTAGCCATACTGGAGGACTGGTCAATTACGATGATGAGGTCGATAGGCTCGATCTTACCTGTCATATCGAGATACAGACGGTAGTCGTCGATCGTCGCGTTATCGTCCGCATCGGTATCGGGGTTCGACATTCCGTCGCCGAGCCAGTCGATGGTCTTGTTGTGCTCAAATACCGACTCGAATACGGGATCGCTGTCGCCTCCGCCGGGGGTATCGCTGCCGGGAGTATTTCCGCCTGCTTTTGCGGAATTGACATTAACGCTGAAATTTCCGGTGATGGACGGCTCATAGATGTAGTAATATGTAGCGTCGCTCTCGGACGAAACAGCCAGTCCGTAGTTGCTGAAATAGCAGGAATTTCCGCTTTCATCGAGTCCGCTCAGATATCCTTCTCCGCGCGTGGTTGAAACATTGACAGGAGTGTCACTATTATCAGCTGAACTGTACATGGTAAATGCAAATCCGCCTGCCGTACTGCTGTTTCTTGCTTTTTTGATCTTTTTTTCCGTAACTTCACTCGTCATGTATCCGTTTGCGTCTCTGTTCCAGATGATATCGTCTGAAACATTCGTAATAACGCCGTTCTCTATCGTTACGGGAGTGCGGTTAAGATAATACTTGTTGTCGTTGTTGTTGCCTATCGCGTACCAATTACCGCCGTCCTGGTAAACGATAATGTATTGTCCGTCGGCTTTCCATGCGGAGGTGGATCTCACCCACGAATCATCTGTTTCGATATCGGGGTCGCCGACTGTCAGAGTATATCCGCTGACATTGCCCGCAGCCACCGTGTAGGAGCTTTCGGAATCAAGACCGGAGAACGTGCACGTCCAATCATTGGACGCGGAAAGAGTTGCCTTCTGATTTGTGGCAGCACCGTCCTTGATGAGAGTTACCACAACGCCGCCCGCAGGCTTGTCGCCTGTGAGAGTCGCGGTAAGAGTTGAGCTTCCCGAACCCTGTGAAGCGGAATAGGAATTTATGGTAACGCTTGTATTCTTCGTGACCAAAGGCTCGAAGACGCTGTAATATGTTGCGTCAGTCTCATCCGAAACAGCGCCGCTGTAACCGCTGAAATAGTAGGTATTTCCGTCATCACCTTCCGCAGTAAGATATCCTTCGCCGCGGGAACCGGAAATCGTGAGAACAGCCTTACGCTTGTCGGACACGGTTATCATGAAACCGTAACCGCCCTGAGAAGCACTTTCCTTAGCTTTTCGGATGGTCATGTCATCGGCTTCATTCGTCATGTATCCGGCGGCGTTTCTCTCCCACACCATATTGTCGGTTACGCCGGTCATAACGCCGTCTTCAACGTTTACGGCAGAATTGTGGAGATATGCCTCGTCTCCGTCGGCTGTGGATATCGCGTACCATTTTCCGCCGTCTTCATAGGCGATAACATATTTCTTTCCGCTCTTCCAGCGTGCGGGGGACTTCATCCATGTGGTCAGAGTTTCGGTTTCGGGCGCGCCCAACGTGAAATTGTATCCGCTCGCGGAGGGTACGTCCACGCTGTATACGCTTTCGGAGCTGAGTCCTTCGAATGTGTATGTATAATTATTTGAAGATTTGAGAGTCGCCGTCCTGTCCGTCGCGTTTCCGTTTTCGTAGAGAGTGACGGTTACGCTGTCCGGTCTGTCGCTTCCCGCGAGAGTTACCGTGAAGGTCGAGCTGTTGTCTTCATAACCGACTATTTCAGATGATGTGAGCGTCAGATTTGTGGTAGGCTCAGCGCTGTCATACTTATAGATATAATATGTTTTCGCGCTGCCGGAAGAGGTCGAAGCGGAATTGTATCCTGCGAGATAGTAAGTATTGCTGTATCCGCTCTGACTGATCTTATATCCGCCGTTGTCCGATTCCGAAAATACGAACACTTTTCCGTCGGATTCACTCGTCTTCAGGTTTATTGTGGTGCTGCTTCTTCCGATATACGCTCCCGTGCCGGAATTCTGAAGCTTATTACTGGAATTCCTGCTCCACATCATGTTGTCGGAAACGGTACTCGTAATAACGCCGTCGGATATCGTGACTTCGGTTTGCGCCATGGTGGAGGTGCCGTTCGCGCTGAGCGCATACCACTTGGTACCGTCCTGATACACGATCACATACTCTGTTCCGGTTTTCCAGCTTTCCGTTTCCTTTTTCCAGGCGTCCGCACCTGCGGTGGTCGTCGGTTCTCCCTGTACGATTTCATAATCATCGGGCTGAGGATAGCTTACCGTGTAGGAGGAAGACTGTTTGAGTCCCGTGAAGGTATATGTGTAGTTATTGGCGGCGCTGAGAACTGCCGTTTTGTTGGTGGGAGAACCGTTTTCATAAAGTGTTACAGCCAGGCTCTCCGGTCTGTCGGTTCCTTCCAGTGTGACGACATATCTGGCGCAAACTACAGGTTCTGCCGTTATTGTCACATTTGTGGTTTTCGGAGTAACCGTTTCTTCATAGAGGTAGATATTCTTTGTGCCGGTTGAATATGTGCTGCTGCTGTTCAGATAGTAGGTATTGGTTTTTACAAATGAAATAAAATATGTGCCGTCGTTCTGCTTGGTTGTGGTAAATACATTACCATTGCTTGCACCTCTCAGCTGTACTGTTGTAACATTGCTGCTTTTGCTTCCGAGATACCTGCTGTTTTCAACGCTGAAAATCTTATTGCTGGAATTCTTTTTCCACTTCATGTAGTCGGTGACGTTTGATGTAATCTTATCGTTTTCAATGGTCACGGCTGTGTTCTTAACACTTGAGGTATCGTTCGCTACCGTATTCAACGCGTACCACGCAGTGCCATCCTGATAAACAAGGAGATATTCCTTATCGTCTGTCCATCCGGAGGTATTCTTCGTCCACACCGTAGTTTCGGCAGTTACACTCGGAGTACCGACTGTGAGTTCGTAGCCATCCGCCTCGGCTGCTTTAACGGTATAAACCGAGTTCGCGTCGAGATCGGTAAACGTATGGGTATAGCTGTTTGAAGAAGAAAGAGTTGCGGTATTTGTTGTCGCGGCTCCATCCTTCCACAGCGTCACAACGACGCTTGACGGCTTGTTTTCGCCCTCGAGCGTGACTTTCAGTACGGCGGTCTGCGGGTCATCCTGCGCGTCGGTAACCGAAATTTCGAGAACATAACCGTTGTTGAAGGTTACGGTGAGTGTTTCGTGCGTGGAGAAAGCCGCAAGAGAGGTCAGAGACCAGTCGGTGATACTGCCGTTTCCGTCGGTAACGGCTGCGACGTTGATAAGGCTGTAATCGCTAAACTCAACATTTACCGCATCGGAAGCGTTCAGGTCGGTAATGCCCAGTTCTCTGAACAGCTCCGAAAGGAGTATGGAGGAACGTCCGGCGATGGAGAAGTCGATATCGCCGTAATGGAAATCAACAGTGAAGGTATAGAAGATGTAGAGCGAGAAGCCCTCTGCCTCGAACTCGACCTGAATACCCTCGGAGCTTCCGCTTCCTGCGGAGGATGTCTCGGCGCTGTCGGAAACGACTATTTCAACGTCCTCGGATTTGTGCTTTTCCTCGTCGGTAACATGCTTGACCGCAAGGGAATCGCCTTCGTTTACTTCGATATGAGGCTCGGTAACTACTACGGAAACCTTATCGTCGGGCTGCCATTCCTCGCCGTCCACCCAGATGGTGATATCATACGCCACGAATCCGGTAAGAGTCTTTGCCATATCCGCGCCGAAGTACATGATAAGCTCTTTTTCGCTGAGCACTACGGGGTCTATCGTTACGGTTGCGCCTTCGGGAATCATGCCGGATACCGTTACCTTTGCTCCGTCTTTCGCGGAAGCCTCGATAGTTGCTTCGGCAAGAGTATACTCCCTCTCAGTCTCGTCGGTTGTTTCTTCGTCGGTTGTTTCTTCGTCGGAGGTCTCTTCGGAGGTTTCGTCTGTAGTTTCCTCGGAGGTTTCCTCAGATGTTTCGTCTGTTGTTTCCTCGGAGGTTTCCTCGGAGGTCTCGGTTGTTGTCTCTTCGGATGTTTCCTCGGAGGTCTCGGATGTTGTTTCTTCGGATGTTTCCTCAGATGTTTCTTCGGATGTCGTCTCTTCGGAGGTTTCGGTAACTGCCGCGTTTTCGTCGGCTGTGCTTTCGCTGTCGGCTGAGGTTTCATCGGAGGATGTTTCCGCGGAAACCGTTTCTTCGGAAGCTGTCTCTTCGGGTATCTCTTCCGTTTCTTCGATCACGCGCTCAACTGCCTCGGCTTCGGTTTCGACAGCCTCGGTTTCGGGTACATAGTCGGGATTTGCAGGTACAGCGCCGTAGCAGAACAGCGTGTTGTTGGTAGCCTGACGCTCGATATACGAAACGGTATCGTTTTCGATTCCGCCCGCAATGAGCTTATACATATTGGTGTTTGCGTCGTACTCAACGAGTATAGCACATTCATCGGGGGTCTTGTCGTGGTTGTTGTCAAAGAATACGACGTCGCCCGGCTTCATATTGGTAAAATCATAGCGCAGACAGCCGTATTCGGCGCTTTCGAGAGCCTTCGCAAGCTGTGCGGCATTTTCGGCAACAGGCATATACTGTTCGGGGACGCCCGCGATGCGGATGCA
>JAZQNC010000069.1:0-5399 GCA_045627165.1 Eubacteriales bacterium | reverse complement strand
TCGCTTCCCGGCTGTGATGTCCCGATGAAGCTCAATGAGTGGTATCGCATGGTTGATACCTGTGCCGGTGAATTTGCGGCGTCAACCCCATACTTCTACGGAAGCTTTGACCGTCCCGAAACAGGTATAGAAAATGAAGCGCTTCCGTTCATAGAGAAGGGCAATAAGAAAAAGGTTATCGTTATCGGTTCCGGTCCTATCAGAATAGGTCAGGGTATAGAGTTTGACTATTCCAGCGTTCACTGTGTGATCGCAATGCGTCGTCTCGGATATGAAGTCGTAATAATCAACAACAACCCCGAAACGGTATCGACCGACTTTGACACAGCTGACAGACTGTATTTTGAGCCTCTTACGCCCGAAGACGTAATGAATATTATCAGCATCGAAAAGCCTGTCGGTGTTGTTGTGGCATTCGGCGGTCAGACTGCCATTAAGCTTACAAAGACCCTTGCTCAGAACAATATCCGTATTCTCGGAAGCTCTGCGGACAGCATAGATATGGCTGAGGACAGAGAACGCTTCGACGAGCTTCTTGAAAAACTCGGTATAAAACGCGCAAAGGGCAGCACGGTCATGACTACCGAGGAAGCTCTTAAAGCCGCAAATGAGATAGGATATCCTGTTCTGCTTCGTCCTTCATACGTCCTTGGCGGTCAGAATATGATCATCGCCCATTCCGATGAAGATGTAAACGAATACATGGCGATCATTCTGCGTCATAAGCAGGATAATCCCGTGCTTATTGATAAATATCTGAGCGGAACCGAAATCGAGGTTGACGCTATCTGCGACGGAGACGATATCCTCATTCCGGGTATCATGGAGCATATCGAGCGTACCGGAGTACATTCGGGCGACAGTATTGCCGTATATCCCGCTCCGCATATTGACGATAAGATAGCGACAGTTATCATTGACACGACAGAAAAGCTCTGCCGCGGTCTGAATGCGATTGGTCTGGTAAATCTTCAGTACATCATTAAGGATAACGAGCTTTACGTCATAGAGGTCAATCCCCGTGCGTCGAGAACAGTCCCCTATATAAGCAAGGTAACCGGAATACCGATGTGCGATCTCGCTTCAAGAGTAAGCATAGGTGAAAAACTCAGCGAGCTGGGATACGGTACGGGACTTTATAAGTCGGCACCCTATACAGCCTGCAAGGTTCCGGTGTTCTCATTTGAGAAGCTTACCGACGTCGATACGCTTCTCGGACCTGAGATGAAATCCACCGGTGAAGTGCTCGGCATAGGAAAGAATCTCGAGGAAGCTCTCTTCAAGGGACTTGTCGCTTCGGGCTGCAAGATGAAGAAGAACGGCGGAGTTCTTATTACCGTGCGCGACAGCGACAAGGATGAGATAGCCGATATAGCGTCAAAGTTCTACAACCTCGGCTTTACCCTGTATGCCACAAAGGGTACGGCAACCGCGCTCAAGGCTGCGGGAATGAAGGTGTGGCCGATAAACAAGATAAGCGAAGGTTCGGTAAACGTGCTTTCGTATATCGAGAGCGGTAAGATAAGCTATGTTATCTCCACATCCTCCCACGGACGCGATCCTCATCTTGATTCGGTGAGAATGCGCCGCGCGGCATGTCGTATGGGAATTCCCTGTCTGACGTCGCTTGACACGGCGAAAGCGGTAGCGTCCAGTCTTACCAGCCTTTACACGGAAATAAATACCGAGCTTGTTGACATCAATAATATGCGCAAGGAGAAATATGTCCTTCGCTTTACAAAGATGCACGGCTGCGGCAATGATTATATCTACATCAACTGCTTCGAGCAGGAGCTCAACTCTCCCGAATCTCTTTCTGTATTCCTTTCCGACAGACACAAAGGAGTCGGAGGCGACGGCGTAGTTCTCATCTGTCCCTCGGATGTTGCCGATGCAAAGATGAGAATGTTCAATCTTGACGGAAGCGAAGGTATGATGTGCGGCAATGCCATAAGATGTGTCGCCAAGTACCTTTATGACAACAAACTCGTTCACAACAAGCAGATTACTATCGAAACTGCCAGCGGAATAAAGAATCTCGAGCTGTTCACGCATGAACACAAGGTATATAAGGTAGCGGTTGATATGGGCAAGGCGGAGCTTTCCGCACCCGCGATTCCGGTTAAGCTCGATATGGAGCGCGTCGTAAACGAAAGCGTGGAGATTTCGGGTAATGAATATAATATTACCTGCGTATCAATGGGTAATCCGCACTGCGTGGTATTCGATACAGGTATAGAAAGACTTAAGCTCAGCGACATAGGTCCCAAGTTTGAAAGAGACAGAATGTTCCCAGAGCGTGTAAATACGGAATTTGTCGAGGTATGCGACAGCACGACTCTGAAAATGCGTGTGTGGGAACGCGGAAGCGGTGAAACGCTTGCCTGCGGTACCGGAGCCTGCGCAGCTGCGGTTGCGGCAGTTCTCAACGGTTTCTGTGAAGAAGGAAAGGATATCAAGGTCATAGTTGCAGGCGGCGAACTTTATGTAAACTATACAAAGGAAAAAGTGATGCTCACCGGTCCTGCCGAGCTCGTATTCGAGGGTATGGTTGAGATTTAATCCTGAGAGGACAATATGAGAGACTATAAGTTAGAAACAGAAAAGCGAATCGAATTTATTCGCAGGGCAGTGGCAGACAGTCATACCGACGGTATTATCTACGCGAACAGCGGAGGAAAGGACTGTACTCTTGTGGGAATCCTCTGCAAGCTTGCCTGTGATAATACGATAGGAATAAGTTTACCCTGCCAGTCAAAGCGCAATTTCGGCGAGGACATGAAGGATGCGAAGGATGCATCCGATAAATTCGGAATCGAGATGAAAGTTCTTGATCTCAGCGATATCAAGGCGATGTTTACCGAAAAGCTCGGAGATATCACGGAACTCAATAATGCGGCGATATCCAATATTGCTCCCCGTCTGCGCATGATTACCGTTTATGCCATAGCGGCGGCTGAAAACCGACTTGTGGCAGGCACAGGAAACCGAAGCGAGATATATATGGGATACTTTACCAAGTGGGGAGACGGCGGATGTGATTTCAATCCCATCGCTGACCTCACGGTAACCGAGGTATATGAATTTCTTGAGTATCTCGGCGCTCCTGAAAATATAATCAAAAAAGCCCCCTCCGCAGGTCTGTTTGAAGGTCAGACTGATGAACAGGAGATGGGCGTTACATACGCTGCGATTGATAAGTATATTCTTACAGGCGAAGCGAATGAAAAAGACAAGGCTGTGATAGACCGATATCACAGCAGAAGCGGTCATAAGCGCAGAATGCCGCTCTGGTACGGCTGGACAGAAGAATAAGAAAGAATAGTTCGGGGCAGAAAACGTATCGCTTTCTGCCCTGTTTCTTATCTGCGGCTGACCGATGAGTAGACTTTTTCAAACCATTGTTCGCCTGTAGGAACAGGACGCACTTTTTCAAATCTGGATATGATTTTTGATTTTGAGAGCGTTATGTACAGACACTCATCATTGTGCTGAGTGTCGCACAGAGTATTTCCGTTGACAATATACGCTCCGCGGCTTGAACCGCCGTTATCAATGTAAATATCTATAGCGGAAAGGTATACGATCGCTGTAATCAGAGTGTCGTAAGCAATGCATATTTCACGCAGACATTCAGGCTTATCGGAAGAGAAAGAGAAGCTGTCAAGCAGCTCTTTAAGCTCTGATAATGCCTTTTTTGTATTATCGCCGTTACGCACAAACGCACCCGCACCGTCAACGATGCTTCCGATTTGTTTCCTGAGATTTATTAAGTCTCCGGGTATTCCGGGCTCGGTTCCCAAAAACCTTCTGAATCCGAAATCCAATGGAGTATAATCACTGCAAGAATATCCGGTATCGGCAATATGTTTTGCCGCGCGCATGGAACTTACCTGCGTAGAATTAAGCGCACTTCCTCCGGGACGGCGGACTCCGAAAACGCCTGCACATTCACCGACGGCATACAGACCGTCTATATTTGTCATATAATCGGTATTGACTGCGAGACCTCCGTTATTGTGCTGAGCGCATACTCCGATTTCTATCGGTGTGTTTTCAAGATCATAGCCGTTGCTGAAAAACAGCTGGTACGCCTTATCGTTCATTGCTCTCAACCGCTTAATCGGTGTATCCTGTGTTGCGTCACTTTTTTCAAGGTATGTCTTTGCTTCATCCGGAAGAGAATCGAAATCGAATCCGACAGGATTTCGAGTGAAATCCATATATACCCGGTTTCCGCGCATTCTTTCTCTGTAAACCGCAATATCGACCGAGGATGAGCCGGAAAGTCTTGAAGCGTCAAAAGGCCACTGATAACCTTTCAAAAAGATATTGTACGGAGTAACGTCGAGCTCGTGCAGATAGCTGCTGCGGCTGTCAGTGACATAATACCTCGGAATGACCTGCTGATAGCTTCCGGACAGGTTCCAGTGAAATCCAAGAGAAGCGATACCGTATTGCGATTCGGTAAGGTTTACTCCATCAGCTCCGGCAAGAAAAGCGGCGCCGAGTCCGCAGGTCTGACTTTCGGGATAAACGGACGATCCGTAAATTGACGACGGACCTCCCACCGCATAAACTATGCATCCGCAGTTAAAATAATACAGCCCGCAATCATTATACTCATTAGACGCTCCCGTGCAGATAAGACCGCGTGCTTTTCCTTTATCGGTGATTATTTCACACACTCGCATATTGTCAAATATGGGGATATTGTCCGCGAGCACAGCCTTTTCAAGTGCTTCGGTCATGTATTTTGAGGTCAGTGGGCCGCACGAGGTCGCGCGTGAACGTGGATCATGGTCGGTTTTGTAACCGACATACTCTCCGTATTCATTTGTAGGAAAAGGAACACCGAGTTCAACAAGACGCATAAAGGCTCTTGTCGAATTCGCGGCTTCGCAGAGCGCGATATCGCCGTTCATACATCCGCCGTCAAACAGCGTCTGTGCCATAAGTGCCACAGAATCGGGTTCGGAACCTGTAAGCGTAAGCTTGTAATAGGTCTGTTTATCTGAGCCGGTATTGCGTGAGGTGCCCATTTTCATTCCTTCGGTAACAAGGCAGACGTCCACCCTTTTTTTATAAAGCAGATCGGCACAGTTTAATCCCGCCGCGCCGCTTCCGACGACAACGGCGGTATAAGAATAACAGGGCATTGTTATGCCCTGTACTGATATGGTTTTCATAGTCTCGAAATATGAAATCCTCCGTCAATATTTATGATATCTCCGGTAGAATATCCGAAATACCCCTTGGCGAGAGCAAGGACAGCTTTTCCAACGTCCTCCGGCTCACCCATGCGCTTTATGGGCAGCAGTCCATCGGCTATCAGACCGTCATACTTGTTCTTTACAACGGCTATCATATCGGTATTGATGATTCCCGGACGGATTTCG
>JAZQNC010000068.1:0-4234 GCA_045627165.1 Eubacteriales bacterium | reverse complement strand
GGGATATGCGCGCTTTCCGCAGGTTGCGGTGTGGTATTCGCGGAGAGCTTTGTAGTTCTGCTCCATCATGCCCCAGTGCTTCGTGCACATCCAGTCGATGTTGTCAACTCCTGCCGTGAGAGCGAGATAAGCCTTTGTGAGGGTATGTTCGGGTGTTGTGGTCGTGGTGCCGGGGTATTCGCAGACGGTGGTCTCGGAATAGGTCTCCGCCTTGCCGCCGAGACGGAACAGATGACCTGTCACCGCGGAGAAGTTCTCAACTCTGCCGCCGATGGTGCGGGTGGCCTCGTCAACGAAATGCTCCTCGCCTATGCGCACCTGAATTCCGGGAATATCGGCGATATCCCTGACGGCGAGACCGTGGCGTTCGTCGCCGCTGTTCATTATCATTATTCCGGGATGGGCGAATATCTCGCTCATGCCCCGCATGAGCCCGGTTACACGTTTCGACTGGAAGATGCACCAGCGGGCAAGCGTTGCCTCGTCGGACGCGAGAAGCGATTCGCGTGTGAATTTTCTGTTTTCAAGCTCGGAAAACTCTGCTATGCAGTCGACGCAGAAGCATCCGCAGACAAGAGGACTGAGGTTGCCGGAACGGAGGTCGTCGTCCATGAACATTGTGTCAAAGCCGAGAGACGCGAAATCCCTGCAGTAGTCAAGCACGTCGGATATGAATTTATCGGTAAGCTCCGCGCTTCCGAATTCGGGATTGCCGCCTCTGCCGGTGCGTATCCTCCAGCCCGGTCTGAGGTGCTGTCGGAGCTGTTCCTCGGTCATGGGGCCGCCGGGATGTCCGACGGGGACGGAGATCAGCGAGCACTCAAAGCCCGCGCCGAGAATAAGCTCTCTCGATTTTGCTATGGCCTCCTTCGAGGACATTCTTGCAACGTGAGCCGAAAGAAGCTGAACGTGGTCTACTCCGCTCTTTTTCCAGAGCTCGAGCCAGTATTCGGGCTTTTGGAGAAAGGCCTCGGGAATTATGTCGATACAGAATTTCATTTTGTTTTTCCTTTCCGATATTTATTTTATTTGATTTATTTGATCATTGTTTCAACTCCGACGTACCGGCATTATATCACATATCGCGCCAAATGTCTACACCGAAGAAAAAAGAGAAAGCATTTTTTAGAGAAAAAGAGAGAGCATTTTTCTTTATGTTCAGAGTTCGATTTCACACTCGAAGCACCTGAATAGCTTTCCGCGATATTCCTCGTCATACGGATTGCCGTTTGGATGCATACCGCATTTTTCCGTTACTCTGCGGCTTGCGGCGTTTTCTTAAAATCAAAACGGAGCATAATGTTGTTTTTTACGTTTATGACGGCTTATCTTATCCCGTACCGCCGTACACGCATTTTAATTTAATATTCGGCTCTGTTCAAGACCGGATATGTAACTTCTTTCGGAAATGAAACCGTCTACGGAATAAAACGCCCGACGCAAAAAGAGCGTATGCAATTTGCGTATGCAATTTCACACATATTTACATATTATGCTTTACAAAACCGACCGTTTATGATATACTGAAACGGATAGTATAAAATCAGGCACAGTGTTTTTTCGATTCGGACTTTTTCTGCGGCATTTTTCGGTGTACGATTATGGATAACATGGATTACGATGATATCGAACGGCTCGACCGTGACAAAAAAGGGAGCATACCGACTCCGACAAAGGTTATCATACTGCTGGCGGTCATCGCGGGCGGCTTTGTTTCCTCGTTTTCGCCGATGAGCCTTATCGGGATACTCTGTACGGCGATGGCGGCAGGAGGGTTCGCGTACCTCATAAGGGTGCAGAAGATGTATCTTTCGGTCATCGCGGCTCCTCTTGCGGTTCTGGCGGGCATGGCGGTGTCGGGAGATTTCAACGCCGCGCTGCCGGCGTGCGTATTTGCGTTTCCGGCGATCGGAATTATCGCCGCGCGCAATCACGGGCGCGGAAGGTCCGAGGCGGCGCTTTTCGGGTCTCTGCTTATCGGAGCGGCGGCGGCAGAGTATTTCGCCTGCATCATATACGGTACTGCGGGCAGTCTGAACCGGGAGATAATCGGCTCTTATGTGGACGAGGTGTTTTCTCTGGTAAAGGACGATTTCCTTTATCTCGGTCTTGACGAGGATGCCGCCGGGATGATGACCTCCTATTTCAGGGTGCTCTCTCCATCGGTGGTCGGAGTGATGCTTCTGGCGGTTTCATACTTTTCGGGTTCATGTTACGGCTTTTTCTGCCGGGTAAACCGCGACGAAGATGAGATATCCGACTGGAAACTGAAAATGTCGGTGGTTTCGGCGGTCGTTTATATCCTGCTGTTTGCTTCCTGCGCGATACTGTCCTGCATAGAGCAGAACGCGGTATTCTTCGGACTTACCAACGTGGAGGTTATGCTGACCCCGGCGTTTGTGATCGTTGGTTTTTCAGCGTACAGGGAATTTCTCCGCAACCGCCGCGAAGCCGGAAAGAACAATCTTCTGCCCATCGTATTATCGGTACTGCTTATCCTGTTCAATATATACGGCTTCGCCGCGATGCTTGCGTTTATCGGCGCGGTCGATATCATAATAAAGGAACTGACAAAACTGTCTGACAGGTCATAATATGCGGAAAAAAATTCGTTTGCCCGGGGGCTTTTCCCCGAGGATAGCCATAATCGTGCTTCTTGCGCTGGCTTGTATGGGCGCATATATGCTGGATGTGCGCGGCGGAGCCGATCCGGTGGATACCGGACTGCTCGTCATGGCGTGCTTTCTGCTCCTTTCCTTTGCGGTGCTTTTCATATTCAGACGCTTCCTTGCGGGGGTCTCCGATTCCGAAAAGGAGGACGATCTGAGCAGGGGAAAGCTTGAGCTGCTCAACCGCCTGCGCCATCCCGCCGCGATTTTCCGCGGCAACGGAAAGATAATGTGGCACAACAGCGCTCTCTCCTCAGTTTATCCGGGAGACCTCTATTCCAAGAGCTTCAGTGAGATATTCGGCGTTTCGCTGGACGATATCCCCACCGACGGCACCGAACACGACGTGGAGGCCTTCGGACGGAGCTACGGCATATCCTGCTGTTTCTTCTCCTCCGACAAAGCCTCGGATGACGACCGCGAAAAGGGAAGATATTTCATCGTCTGCACCGACAAGACCGAGCTTTCCGCGGCGTACCGCCGTCTCGCCAACGAGAACATGATCGTCGCCTATATAATGGCGGACAATCTGGAAGAGCTCATGCAGTATGTGCGCGACAGGTACCGCGCGGCTTCGGCGGATGTGGAAGCTCTCCTGAAGGAATGGGCGGATTCTGTGAACGGCATACTCATGGAGTATGAGCGCGACAGATATATCTTTCTCTTCGACGAGAGGAGCCTCGACCGCTTCGTGGAGGAACGCTTCGACATTCTCGACCGGGTGCGCGATATAAGGATCGGCGACGGAGGTCTGGCGGTCACTCTTTCCATAGGCGTGTCCTGCAGGGTGGGTAATTTCGCCGAGAAGGACAGCGCTGCCCGTGCGGCTCTCGATATGTCGCTTCAGCGCGGCGGAGATCAGGCCGCAGTGCGCATAGACGACGGATTTGATTTCTACGGCGGACGCTCCAAGGGAGTGCAGAAGCGCACCAAAGTACGCGCCCGCGTGACCGCAAATGAGCTGGCGATGAAGATATCCGGCAGCTCCGGCGTGGTCATCATGGGACACCGCAGCATGGATTTCGACTGTCTCGGAGCCTGTGTGGGTCTGGCGCGGCTTTCCATGTTCTGCGGAGTGGAAGTGCATATAGTTGCCAACAGAAACGACGCGAATCTCGCCAAGTGCTTTGAGCGTCTGAGCGGAATAGAGGAATACCGGAATATGTTCGTTTCGGCAGCGGACGCCGCCGAGCTTATCGGCTCGGACACCCTGCTCATCATCGCGGATGTGAACAACTGCCGTCAGTACGAATCTCCCGAGCTTGCCGAAAGCGCTTTCAGAACGGTAATAATCGACCACCACCGCAAGACCGAGGAATTCAGGTTCCAGCCGGAGATATCCTATATCGAGCCGACCGCGTCCTCAGCCTGCGAGCTTGTGGCGGAGCTTCTCGAACAGTCGATCACTTCAAGTCAGCTGCGGTGTGAGGAGGCCGAGCTGATGTTTGCCGGAATACTCCTTGACACCAAGCAGTTTTCGCGCAACACCGGCGAGCGTACCTTCTCATCGGCGCTGTATCTCCGTTCACAGGGAGCGGACCCCACAAGGGCTCAGGCGCTGTTCC
>JAZQNC010000067.1:0-3403 GCA_045627165.1 Eubacteriales bacterium | reverse complement strand
CACATAGCAGAAACGGTCATGCTGAACCTCCTTACAATACTTTATGTGGTCGATAAGCGGCTGATAGGTATCCATATTGTCCGCCGGAAGCCATACCTCGTCCTTATGTTCGAGCATCTGCCACGGTTCCAGCACTCCGTTGTTTTCGGCTCTCAGCCGTGCGAGAAGCTCCTCGTTGATAGACCAGGGGCCCTCGAAAAGGTGCTTCATATCAAACTGATATTTCTCCTCGCACTTATCCAGAGAACCGAACATATCGTCTATTTCGTAGGTCAGATTTCCGTAAAGCCATCCGTAAATGGGCTGACGGTCAAAGGGCTTGCCGAGAATCAGATTTGTTACCCTCTCGGTGCTTGTCATTTCTTCTTTCATTTGGTTTTAACTCCTCATTGATTTCCGCGTATATGATACGCATAAGGATATTTATTATTTTTCGTACCTTTCTTTCAGGTATCCGAGCGCTTTTCCGTATCCCTCAAAGCCCATTCCGGAATATCTCTTTTCGCAGTACATCGAACAATAGGAATGCCTTCTGAAATCCTCGCGGCTGTCCACATCGGTGAGGTGAACCTCGACTGCCGGTATATTCACCGCCTTCAGAGCATCCAGTATGGCTATGCTTGTATGGGTATACGCGGCGGCGTTTATCACTATTCCGTCAAATGCTCCGTATGCCTGCTGTATTCTGTCAACTATGTCTCCCTCGTGATTTGACTGGAATATTTCCACCGCGAGATCAAGCTCACCGGCACATTTTCTGATATATGCGCAGAGCGCGTTATAGTCCTGTCTGCCGTAAAGCTCAGGTTCTCTTATACCGAGCATGTTGAGATTGGGACCGTTTATTATAAGTATTTTCATGATCCGAGCATCCTGATTATTTCTCCGGCGGTTTCCGCGGGGTCTCTGTCCGCGCTGACCTTTATATCGGCAAATCTGTCATACATGGGAAGACGAAGCCTGTACAGCTCCTCATTTCCGATTTTCTGCGAAATCGGTCTTCCGCATGTTTCGAGGCACTCAATTTTTCTTTCGAGAAAGACAATCTTACCGTTCTGTCTGAGCGGTCGGAAATTTTCTTTCCGTGTAACCATGCCTCCGCCGGTGGAGATTATTTTTCCGCTGAGCATACCCAGCTTTTTTGCCGCTTCATGTTCGATTTCCCTGAACGCTTCTTCTCCGCTTTCGTTTATTATGGTTTCGGGAGATTTTCCCTCTGTCCGTGTTATGTATTCATCTGTGTCGAAAAATTCCCTGCCGAGACGTTCGGCAAGGATTCTCCCTACTGTGGTTTTGCCGCAGCCCGGCATTCCGATAAGCACGATATTATGCATTTTCTGCAATGTAAAGTCTATGATATCGGAAAGTCTGTCGTCATCGGTTTCAACCCCGCTGAATATGCGGCAGGACTCCGCCGCCTGCGAAACCAGCATTGAAAGCCCCGAAACACCCGGAATACCGCGTTCTTCCGCGTCAAATATGAGTTCGGTACAGTCGGGGTTGTAAATAAGGTCGATCACACCGCTGAGATTTCCGAATATATCGAGCTTCAGCGGGGTATTCCCGTTATCGGGATACATTCCGACGGGAGTGGTATTTACAACAATGTCCGCATCGGCGTGACGAGAAATGTTTCCGTAATTGTTTTCACCGCTTCGTGATATTATTACGACTTCCTTCGCGCCCATATCGGTCAGCGCGATTCTTACGGTATGCGACGCTCCGCCGCTTCCGAGAACCAGACATTTTTTACCGGCAGCAGAGATGCCGCTCTGCCTTACCATGCGGACAAATCCGGCATAATCGGTATTGTAACCCTTCAGCCTTTCGCCGCAGCGTACAACCGTGTTAACTGAACCTGTTCTTTGAGCGGTTTCGTCCAGTTCATTGAGACACCGAACAACGTCGAGCTTATACGGTATCGTTACATTGATACCCTGCCAATCCCGGCTTTTCATAAAGCCGTCCAGCTCTTCTCCGCTTTTTTCGAACAGTCTGTATTCATAGTCCGCCAGCTGCGAATGGATAAGCGGAGAGTAGCTGTGTCCGAGCTTACCGCCCAGCAGACCGTATATATTATTCATTTTGTTCCGTAATTACCGAAATTCAATCTGTTTTGCACCCTAACAGCCGTCACGCTTCCGTATGCGTTCAAAACGGCCACCATGAGAATTTATTGTCGGGAGACGTGTCAAGAACCCAGTTGACCGGCTTGAAAACGATAACATCACCGTCGGACATTCGTATTCTCGCCTGACCGCTTATCGCCCATCCATCCGCAAACGAACCGTCATAGAGCGGTCCCTGTTTACCGAAGGTATAGTAATCACAGTAGATATAGTCGCCTATTACTGTCCAGTTGTCGATGGGATTGTCAAGGTAATCAAAGGCAGCCGAATACTTCGGCACATCGTTTGTCAGCTCGCTGTAATACACCTTATACAGGTATCCGTCGGTGTCGTCGTAGGATGTGGTGGCGTATACTCCGTCATAGAGGCTTACATCATACTTGCTGCTTCCGAGATTTCTTTTGTCCCAAAGAGTGAAGTACACCACCTCACCTGAAAGCTGATACTCATTTACATGCCCGCCGAAATCGTACTCCTTCACCTTAAAGTTTACGGGAGCTTCGGAATATACGTCGGGGATCTCCATACGCATCAGAGTGTATCCGCCGTTATATCCGCGCTTCGAGCCGAGAAAATACACATTTCCCATATCCTTGTCAATCTGAACATTGGTTATAATGTCATATCCGAAACCGCTGTCGGAAATATCGGCTAAAGTGACGGTGCTTTCGGCTGTCATGTCAAGGTCGGTGCAATACAGCCTGTTGTACGTGCAGGCGACCACGACGTCCTGATAAACCGCAAAATATACCGGTACGTCGATACTTCCCTGATATTCGAACAGCGTTTCGGTTTCATGAGTTCTGATATTGTATCTTCGCTGATAAACGTGCTCTGTATCATATTCCGCGCCGGGATATATCGTCATTTCGACAAAATATGTGTAATCTCCGTAGTTGTATACGTTCAGAAAACCCTTTGAATAGGTCTGTTTTGAATTTACAAGCTCAGACTCGTATTCGTACATCACCTCATAGGAACGGTTATAGAGATTGTATCGTGAAAGCTGAAATTTCCCGCGATTTTTATCGTTATATTCACCGTATATCCAGCCCTGGTCGTCAAGGCGGAGATTCGACGAAAAATCCAGAAGCGTGCAGCGTTCCGTGAAATTGACCTTGTTGTGTTTGCAGCGGCGGTTGTCGCAGACGATATAGGTATTTCCTGTGTCGTACTCTATGTAGGCAATGTTATTGCAGAAATCGTAAACGATATTGTCCGTCCATTTTTCCTTATAGACAAAATAGACGCGCCCGCCCACATTAACAAAGGGA
>JAZQNC010000066.1:0-4471 GCA_045627165.1 Eubacteriales bacterium | reverse complement strand
GGAAACCGAGCCGGGTGAATATTCCTATCCCGCGATAATTTTCGCAGGCGGCGCGCTCCACATAACCTATACTCACCGCCGTGAGAGAATAGTATACTGCAATATACCCGCAGAAGAATAAAATAATTCAGAAAAGAAGTAAATTCCGATGTTTGAAGAATATAAATACCGCATCGAGCTTCACGCTCACACCTCTCCCGCTTCGGGCTGCTCCGAGATCCCTCCCGAACAGCTCGTAAACACCTACAGGGAAAAGGGCTGCGACGCGGTATGCATAACCAACCATTTCACCTCATCCATTCACGTTGAGGGAAGGAGCTGTGAGGAGGCTCTCGATTTCTACTGGGGAGATTTCGAGCGCGCCAAAGCCGAGGGCGACAGAATAGGCATAAAGGTCATTTTCGGCATGGAACTCCGCTTTATCGAAAACAACAACGACTATCTCATCTACGGAGTTGACCGCGAAGAAGCCGGGAAGATTTACCCAATGGTAAAAGGCACCATGGCGGAATTCCGCGCCGATTACGTCAACGACAGAGCGGTATTCATTCAGGCTCATCCCTTCCGCAACGGCATGACGCAGGTTGACCCCGCGCTGCTTGACGGCATCGAAAGCTTCAATATGCACGCCAATCACAATTCCCGCGTGGCCTACGGCGCAAGATACGCAAATCAAATAAGGCAGTCCCGTCCCGATTTCATCTCCACCATAGGCAGCGACTACCATCACCCCGGAATGGACAACCTTGGAATCACGCTGGCAAAGACGCTTCCGAACGATTCCTTCGAGCTTGCCGCCCTGCTGAGATCGCAGGACTACATCTTCGATATCTGCGGATGCAGAGTCCTTCCATACTGAGAACCGAAAAAGCATATCTCCGATATCCCGCCGCGCGAATAATACGGCGGGATATTTTATGCCTTTGAACATATTCAAATGCAAAACCCTTCGGAAGTTCGGTTACTTTCACGCGATTTCCGAACAAAATGTTGACTCCGGGCAGATTCTGTGATACAATATCCTTCGGAAGTCAGGTTACTTTCACGCACTTTCCGAAAGGAGAAAACAAATGGACGAAAACAAACAGATTGAACGCAGCGCATATCTCTCGAAGCTTACAGCCAAACGCGACAACGGTCTGGTCAAGGTGATCACAGGCGTGAGACGGTGCGGCAAGTCTTATCTGCTTTTTATTTTATATAAGCAGTACCTTCTGAACAGCGGAGTCAGTGAAGACCGGATAATAAGCATGGCGCTGGATAATGTTCTTAACGCAAAATACCGTGATCCCATGACGCTGGCGGAATATCTTGATGCGCGCACTCCCCAAAACGGAAAGCGGTATTATGTGCTTCTCGACGAGATACAATTCGTCGGCAGAAAGAAAATCCAGGACAACCCAAAGATTTTCATATCGTTCTATGATGTTCTTAATTCTCTTCTTCAAAAGGGCAACGTCGATATCTATGTGACGGGAAGCAACTCGAAAATGCTTTCGGGAGATATCGCAACCGAATTCCGCGGCAGAGCAGATATACTGCATATAACTCCGCTTTCCTTTTCCGAATTTTATTCCTTCCGCGGAGGCGAAAAATCCGAAGCGCTTGCGGAGTACATGACCTATGGCGGACTTCCCATGACGCTTTTGCAAAACGACCCCGCCGCAAAGAAAAACTATCTTTCGGCTCTGTTCGGCGAAACCTACATGAAGGACATTCTGGAACGTCACAGCATTGCCTATCCTTCATCACTTGAGCTGATAGTGGAAGAGCTCTGTTCCGCAGTAGGTTCTCTCACCAACGCCGGCAAAATCGCCGACACGCTCAGAACCGAACGTCAGACAAAAATAGACAGCGAAACGGTAGGTTCATATCTGGGCTACCTTACCGAAGCCTTTCTGTTCAGACAGTCAAACCGATATGATATAAAGGGCAGAAAATATTTTTCCTACCCCAGTAAATTCTACTGTGTGGATACCGGACTGCGCAACGCCCGCCTGAATTTCCGTCAGACAGAGGAAACTCACCTTATGGAAAATATTATCTTCAATGAACTTTGCAGACGCGGCTGTTCGGTGGATGTGGGGGTGGTTGACAGCACCGAAAATATCGGAGAAAACCGTCTGCACAGAAGCTATGAAATAGATTTCGTGGTAAATGCCGAAAACGTCGGAGAAAAATATTATATTCAGTCTGCGCTGAATCTGGATACACCCGAAAAGACGGAACAGGAAATCAGACCCTTTCTCAGGCTCAGAAACGATTTTACACGCCGTGTTGTGATAACCAAATCTTCTCTGCCCCCATGGACAGACAATTACGGCATTCTTCATCTGGGAATTTACGATTTTCTGCTCAATGAGAGCTTCTGACGCCGCAGTATATTATAAAATACAAAATCCTTCGGAAGTTCGGTTACTTTCACGCGATTTCCGAACAATATGCATCTTTTTACTGAAAACCGGCGAATTCAAGCCGGAATATGCCGGGCAGCTCAATTTCTATCTCTCCGCTGTGGACGGGATTCTTAAAAAAGAGAGTGATGATCCGACAATAGGCCTTCTCCTCTGCAAGAGCAAAAACAATCTTGTCGCGGAATACTCGCTGAAGGATATGAGCAAACCGATAGGGGTCAGCGAATATCAGCTTACAGGTAACCTTCCCGAAGGACTTGCCGAACAGCTGCCGTCGGTGGAAGACATTCAGAAACGCATAAGGAACTGAGGAAATCTTCTCAGAGTATCTCTCGAAACCAAAAATAACCGTGTATATGTTCCGTCAACATAAGCACTTAAAGCTCCGGGAAAACATATACACGGTATTTATTCTTTCAAAAAAGCGAAAAAAAAGCACCGCGTATGCGATGCTTTAGATGGTGACCCGGACGAGAATCGAACTCGTGTTACCGCCGTGAAAGGGCGGTGTCTTAGCCGCTTGACCACCGGGCCTGGTAGCGGAGATTGGATTTGAACCCATGACCTACCGGGTATGAACCGGTTGCTCTAGCCAGCTGAGCTACTCCGCCATGCGCCGTAACTCTTTGCTACAGCGTTGAATATTATATCACCAAATCTCCGTTTTGTCAACAGTTTTCGGCAATTTTAATTTGTTAATATTGCGTAAACGCGCCGCAGGATATAATATGTCGGACATACGTTTTTGCGTCACAGGTATTTTGCGCTTGACACATCGGCAAACCGTGAGGTATAATATCGACAGACATAAATAAAGCTCTGAAAGGAAACGAAAACGATGAAAGCAATAAGAACAGGCGCGGAAATACCGCAGCAGGAATTCGCAGGCTGTCACGACGGCGAGGGAGTGCTGAAATGCAGTTCTCTGCTTGACGGACTGGGAAGCGGGAAATTCGCCTTCATGCACAGCGACATAATGGAAAAGGGCGTATCCATCGGGGTACACCCCCATTCCTCAAACGAGGAAATATACTATCTCAGCTCCGGCAGAGGCATCCTCACCTTCGACGGAGCTGAATACGAGATGAACGCCGGTGATATTTCGCTCTGCACTCCGGGACACAGCCACGGCTTCGCAGCGTCCGAGGATTCGGTGCTTATTGTTGTTGGCTCGTATTAACGATAATTATACATAGATAAATGAAAATCGCTCCGATGACCGCAGAACATCGGGGCGATTCTTTTAATCTGCTTTAAGCTATATTTGCTTTTTAGCTGTTACAGAACTCAGTGCTTCTTGGCAACAACTGCAGCGCCGAGAGCGATGACAGCAACAACTGCGAGGTCGGCAGTCTGAGCTGCGGGAGCAACTACCACTGCTGCGGGCTCTTCAACAACTGCTGCTGCGGGAGCTTCGTCAAAGCTGATCTTTGCGAAGGAACCGGAGTTGGAGTTTGTGAATACAACGACGATATCGTGTACGCCGCCGGGGATCGTAACGTCAGCCGCGAAATCTTCTGCGCAGTCCTTCGTCCATCCGCCTGTACCGGTAACGGTTATATCGGCGAGCTTGTTTCCGTCAGCAACAGGACCGAGGTATACGGCGAGAGTGGTCTCGCTGTCGTTGCCGAGAGAGAAGTAAACGTGGAACTTGTTAGCGCCGTTTGCGCCGAAGTCCACATTGTGGAAAATAACCTGGTCGTTTGTGGAGGAGTAGCCTACGCCGTAGTCATCCATCTTCTGGATTTCCTGGCCGCTTCCGCCTTCATCCTTTGTATCGGGGTCGTCCCAGAGTTCAACTTCGGAATCGGGTGTGTTGGAGTCGAACTCGATGCCTGCGAAAGCGTCAGCTGCGCTTACGCTGATCGCGAGTGTGAGCATGAGAGCTGCACAGAGTACAACTGCAAGAATTTTTTTCATTGTTGATCTTCTCCTTGAACTGAAATTTGTATACTCACAATTCCCCCTGCGGCAGGGGATATGAAGTCTGAATTTTACAGTATCACCGCCGGACCGTCAAGCTGTATATCCTCGATCGGTATCTCCTCCGCTTCCTG
>JAZQNC010000065.1:0-4239 GCA_045627165.1 Eubacteriales bacterium | reverse complement strand
CTTCCCAACTGCTATCTCCACCGCACCGCGATAAACGACGTGGCGCGCGTTGAGGACAGGACCTTCATCTGCACGCCCACGAAGGAAGAAGCGGGAAATATCAACAACTGGATGGATCCCGCCGAAATGTACGCAAAGCTCACAAAGCTCTACACAGGCTCCATGAAGGGACAGACGATGTACGTTATCCCCTACTCCATGGGTATCGTGGGCAGTGACTTCGCAAAGATCGGAATTGAGCTCACCGACTCCATTTACGTCGTGCTCAACATGCTTATCATGACCCGCGCCGGACGCGAGGTCATCAATGTTCTCGACGACCTCGGCGACAGCTTCATCAAGGGACTTCATGCCCGCGCTGACCTCGACAAGGAGAACCGCTATATCGTTCACTTCCCTCAGGACAACACTATCTGGTCGGTAAACTCCGGCTACGGCGGAAACGTTCTTCTCGGCAAGAAGTGCTTCGCTCTCCGCATAGCGTCCTATCTCGGACGCAAGGAAGGCTGGATGGCAGAGCATATGCTCATCCTCGGCCTTGAATATCTCGACGGAACCATCAAGTATATCTCCGCCGCATTCCCCTCCGCGTGCGGAAAGACCAACCTCGCAATGCTTATTCCGCCTGAGTTCTACCGCAAGAAGGGCTATAAGGTATGGACTGTCGGCGACGATATCGCATGGCTGAGAATCGGCGAGGACGGACGTCTCTGGGCCGTCAACCCCGAAAACGGCTTCTTCGGCGTGGCTCCCGGCACCAACGACAAGTCCAACCCCAACGCTCTCGCCACAACGAAGCGCGACACCATCTTCACCAACGTCGTACACGACTACGAGCATAACACGGTATGGTGGGAAGGTCTGGACAAGAATCCTCCCGAAAACGCAATGGACTGGACCGGCAAGCCCTGGGATTACCGCAAGTACGACAAGAAGGACAAGTCCACCTGCGGCGCACATCCCAATTCCCGTTTCACCGCAAGCGCGAAGAACTGCCCCTGCCTCTCCTCCGAATTCAATAATCCCAAGGGTGTTCCGATCTCCGCTATCGTATTCGGCGGCAGACGCGCGAAGACCGCTCCGCTGGTATATCAGTCCACATCCTGGCAGAACGGCGTGTTCGTAGGCTCCATCATGGCTTCCGAGACAACAGCCGCAGCTGCAGGCGCAGTCGGAGTAGTACGCCGCGATCCTATGGCGATGCTTCCTTTCGCAGGCTACAACATGGGCGACTATTTCGCTCACTGGCTTGAAATGGGCAAGCGCATCCCCAATCCTCCCAAGATATTCAACGTCAACTGGTTCCGTACCGACGACGAAGGCAACTTCATCTGGCCGGGCTTCGGTGACAACATGAGAGTCCTTCTCTGGATCCTCGACCGCTGCGAAGGAAAGGCTGACGCCGATCTCACCGCTATCGGCTACGTTCCGAAGGCTGAGGACATCAACATCGAAGGTCTCGATATCACAGTCGATACCGTCCGCGAGCTTCTCACAGTCGATACCGCTCACTGGGTTGAGGATATCGAGAACATCAAGACATTCTACGAAAAGATCGGCTCTCACGTTCCGTCAGAGCTTATCGGCGAGCTTGACGCTCTCGAGGCAAGACTTACAAAGTGATCATCTGATACTTTCTCCGGCATCCGTTCCGAAAAGGGGCGGGTGCCATTTTTATGTTTTCGGACGATTATTAAAAATATATTAAATTTGTCAAAGCCCTTGACAAAGTATATGCCTTATGATATAATATTCAAGCGTTGAGAAAACACTTGCACGGGACAGAACGTGTAAAGCTATGTACCTTTAGCTCAGCAGGATAGAGCAACTGCCTTCTAAGCAGTAGGTCGTGGGTTCGAGTCCCCCAAGGTACGCCATTATGGTGGGTATAGCTCAGTTGGCTAGAGCGTCAGGTTGTGGCCCTGAAGGCCGTCGGTTCGAGCCCGATTACTCACCCCATAGGGACAGCTCCTTGTCGAATGACAGGGAGCTGTTTTTTTCTCATATTTTGCGGTAATAAAAAATCTCCGCAGAGCAGAGAGGCTCATGCGGAGATCATGACTTTAACTATTTATGAACAGGCAATTCAGTCGGGTATCTTCTCGAATACGCAGGACTGGCAGTTCTCGTCTGTGGAACCGTTCCAGAGAAGCTTGCCGTCCTCTACGGTGAAATAGCCGGCCGCGAGAGTGGTCTCGGCAATGCTCTCGTCTTCGCCGCATACGGTGAGGTCGCAGGATGCGTAGGAGAGGATATTGCCGTTAAGCGTGCAGGTCATTGACCATTCGTTGTAGGAGGCTGCGGAATTGCTCCAGTGGATCTTTACCACAACGCCGTTTTCAGCCTCGGAAACCTCGGCAGAGGCTCTCTGACTGAAGCTGTCCTGATAGGAGCCGATGAGCGCGGAATAATCCGCCGCTGCGACGAAGCCCGTACCGTAAGCGATCTCGGAAGCTACGCCAGCAAAGAGCTCATCGTCCATTGCCGAGGAATCGGCGGAGAGAACATACTGAACGTCTCCGACGAACCAGCGCGCCAGCTTTGTGCTTTCCGCGGACGCGAAGATCATTCCTTCGTTCTTTCCGTTTTCAAAAGCGGTGCCTTCGCCGGTATATATGCCGGAGATGTCATCAGCAGAGCCGTTGACGGCGCGGAAGCAGTAGGGAACGCCGTTTACGCTGAATTTGTACTGAGCGAGAAGGGGAGTACCTGCGATCGTGCAGAAGCTCTCGTCGGTAACGCCCATAACGGGAGCCTTACAGAGCTGTACGCCTGCGGCGGTGTTGAGCGCGTCGAGAGATTCAAGCTCTGTCATGGGGTTTGCGAGTCCGGCAACTGAGCCCTCAGCCGCGGATTCAACGCTTTCCGCGGAGCTTTCGATATCGTCCGCTTTTTCGGAATCCTTTTCACATGCGACTGCCGTAAGAGCGAATACGGCGCAGAGAATAAGTGCAAGTGTTTTGTTAAGCTTTTTCATTTTCTGTCTTTCCTCATTTCTGATAATGGTTTATGTCTGAACACAATGTTAGATTATAGCACAGCTAAACGTCAAACAAATAACCTCGCGGTAAATAATATATGAATACACAAAAGGCGCGGCCGGAAAATCACGACTGCGCCTTTATCTATGCGATCAGAAATTATTTTCTGAGAGCCTTTGCTTCAGCTGCGATGTGTTCGGGTGTAAGGCCGTAGAGCTCAAGAAGAGCGGGAACCTTACCGGAGCGGCCGAATGTGTCCTGAATACCTACGCGGCGTACGGGAACGGGGCAGCCCTCGCAGAGAGCTTCGCAGACAGCGGAGCCGAGACCGCCGATGACGTTGTGCTCTTCAGCGGTAACTACGCAGCCTGTCTTGGATGCGGACTTGATGATGATTTCCTTGTCGAGGGGCTTGATGGTGTGGATGTTGATGACCTCGGCGGAGATACCCTCGTTAGCGAGGAGCTTGCGTGCTTCGAGAGCCTGATTTACGCAGAGACCGGTAGCGACGATCGTTACGTCTGTGCCTTCCGCCATCATAACGCCCTTGCCCATCTCGAACTTGTAATCAGCGTCAAAGAGGGTGGGGATAGCGAGACGGCCGAAACGCATATAAACGGGGCCGTAGTAGTTGATGGCTGCTTCAACGGCTGCTCTTGCCTCAACTGCGTCGGCGGGGTTGATGATCGTCATGCCGGGGATTGTGCGCATTGTGCCGATATCCTCGCAGCACTGATGTGTCGCGCCGTCTTCACCGACCGTAATTCCGGCGTGTGTAGCGCCGATCTTGACGTTGAGGTGAGGATAACCGATAGCGTTGCGGATCTGCTCGAAAGCGCGGCCTGCGGTAAACATAGCGAA
Source organism: Eubacteriales bacterium (assembly GCA_045627165.1). Lineage (GTDB taxonomy): Bacteria > Bacillota > Clostridia > Oscillospirales > CAG-272 > JAZQNC01. Next base: position 397 of record JAZQNC010000065.1, on the reverse strand, counting down.
GGAAGAAGCGAAGGGGATGCGGCCTGTGGTAGCCATGCCGGCTGCTACGGCGATCATGTTGCCCTCAGCGATACCGCAGTCGAAGAAGCGGTCGGGATATGCCTTTTTGAACTTACCTGTCTTTGTAGCCTCGGCAAGTTCTGCATCGTATACTACGATGTCGTACTTTGCGCCGTACTCAACCAGAGCGTCACCGTAAGCTTCACGGGTAGCTATTTTATCACCTATTGCCATTGTAATATACTCCTTACAGCGTTACAGCGCAAAATCAAAGTGCTGCGACAGCTGCTTTGATCTCTGCAACTGCCTGCTCGTACTGCTCCTTGTTCGGAGCGGAGCCGTGCCACTTTACGTTGTTCTCCATGAAGGACACGCCTGCGCCCTTTACAGTCTTCAT
>JAZQNC010000064.1:0-10579 GCA_045627165.1 Eubacteriales bacterium | reverse complement strand
CTGCCCACGTATACACGCCGTAGCCCTGCATCGCGTTGTCAACAAACTGACCGCTGTAGGTAGTGCCGTCGGAATAGGTAAAGGTGCCGGCGCCGTTCTTTTTGCCGTTTACCACGTCTCCCGTGTAGGAGTCGCCGTTTGTAAAGGTGTAGGTTCCCTTTCCGGTGATGTCGTTCTTCACGAAGTCTCCCTCGTAAACGTCGCCGGATTCAAAGGTGAGCTTTCCCTGACCGTCTCTGAGGTAATTTTTCAGAGTTCCCTCATATACGTCTCCGTTGGAATAGGTTATAACGCTGCTGTCCTCGGAAATTCTGGCATAACCGCCTGTACTGAAATAGATAGTTCCGCTGACGGGGTTGTTTTCGCTGTCTACCTTGCCGACGAATTTGATGACCGAGCCGTCGTCCGTGTCAAGCTTGGTGTAGCGGTAGCCCAAAACATATAAACCTGCGAGTGCGCCGGCGACCAGAAGCACAGCCACGATGAGAAGCACTGCTATGAGCGCTCCGTTGCTGTGATGGCGGCGGTGTCTTTTTCTGACTCTGCGGGCATTACGAGTATTAGCCATAATAATGAACTTCCTTAATATGAATTACTTGTTTTTGGAACCGAGAAATTCAACGTATTCGCCGAGCTTTGACGTGAATTCGTTAAGTATCGGAATGAATTTGAGCATGAGATATACCGCCGCGAGAAAGCCTGCCACCGCGATTAGAAGGGTGAATATCGTCGCGCCGCCGTTGACGTATACCACGTCGGCCTTTTCGATATGCTCCTCGCTGATATACCATTTCACCTTTTCGGGATCCGGTTTTCTGCGCTTTCCGCCCTCGGCGGGAGCTTTTTCATCCTCGGATGTTTCGCCGGTGCAGCTCGCTATTTTCAGCAGCACACGGTTATGCCTGAGCGAAAACAGCAGAAGCGCATTGAGCAGCCTGTTTTTCCGCAGCTCAAGCTCTCCGACAGACTTCGCGCTTTCGGGTGTCTTCGCGCCGCTGTCTATGAGCTTTCCCACAAAGGGACCGATGATATTTTTCGTATAGAATATTATCAGCGCGGCGATGCATATTCCGGCGAAAAGCGACCAGACGACGATCTCGAGCGACATTCCGTTGTCGGTCAATAATTTATACAGCATAGCGGTAATAATGAAGGGGTATTGATGAATTTGTTATGCCTTTGCGGATCTGATATCGCCTGTACGGAGGGCGGTTCAGTCTTCTTTTCTGATCACGTCAACGCCGAGGTACTTGCGAAGAACATCGGGAACGTTTACGCTGCCGTCGGCATTCTGGTTCTGCTCAACGATGGCGGGAAGGATACGGCTTGTAGCGAGACCGGAGCCGTTGAGAGTGTGAACGTACTCGGTCTTTCCTGTTGCCGCTCTCTTGAAGCGCATCTGACCGCGGCGCGCCTGATAGTCACGGGCGTTGGATACGGAGCTTACTTCCTTATATCCGTTCATGGAAGGGATGTGTATCTCGATATCGTAGGTTCTTGCCATGGACGCGGAGCAGTCTGCTGCGGCAAGCTTAACGGTGCGGAAATGGAAGCCCAGACCCTTGACGAGGTTTTCCGCCTTTGTGACAAGCTCCTCGAATGCCGCGTCGGAGCCTTCGGGAAGTGTATACTGCACCATCTCGACCTTGTTGAACTGATGACCTCTTACCATGCCGCGTTCATCGGAGCGGTAGCTGCCTGCCTCGCGGCGGAAGCAGGGAGTATAGGAGATGTATTTTCTGGGAAGATCTGCCTCGGTGAGTACCTCATCGCGGTGGAGAGATACGAGAGCAGTTTCGGCAGTGGGGAGCATGAAGCGGCGGCGCTCGTCCTCTGCCGTTTCGAGCCAGTAAACCTCATCCTTGAATTTGGGGAACTGTCCGGCGGTGAGACCGCACTCATAGCCCAGCATATGGGGAACGAGAACGAGCTCGTAGCCGTCTGCAAGGTGTGTGTCGATGAAGTAGTTGAGCAGAGCCCATTCGAGACGCGCGCCCATGCCTCTGTAGATCCAGAAGCCGGAGCCGGAGAGCTTTGTGCCTCTCTCGTAGTCGATAAGACCGAGGTTAGTGCAGATGTCAACGTGATTCTTGGGCTCGAAATCGAATTTCTTGGGTTCGCCGAAGTAGCGGAGAGGCTCGTTTGCTTCCTTGCCGCCGGCAATAACGTCGGGGTCGGGCATATTGGGAAGGCTGAGCATGAGAGTGTTATATTCTTCCTCGACTTCCTTGAGGGTCTCGCCGTCTGCTTTGATCCTGTCGGAAAGCTCCTTCATCTGAGCGAATATGGGAGCGGTGTCCTTTCCTTCCTTTTTGAGGGCGGGAATGGATTTGGAGACCTTGTTCTGCTCTGCCTTGAGAGCCTCGGTGTCGGAAATGAGGGAACGGCGGCGGCTGTCGAGCTCTATGATCGAATCTATTTCGGCTGTGCAGTCGCGTCCCTTATCGAGAAGGCGCTGTTTGACGTATTCGGGATTTTCCTTGATAAGCTTGATATCGAGCATGATATATTTCCTCTTTTTCTTTGATCTGTTTATATGTTTATTTTATTGGCTGACAAATACTGTTTCATTTTCCTGAGGTGAGCAGGGCGATAAGACTGTCAAGGTCCTCGTTGTCGGTATATTCTATCGTTATGGTCTTGGGCTTTTTCGGATTCGAGTTGTTCAGACGCACCCGTCTGCCGAGGGATTCGGTGAGCATACGCTCCACCTCCGCGTTGTAATCCACGACGACGGCATTATCCGGAGCTTTATCGGCTTCTTCATCGGGATTCGCGGCTGCCTCGTTTTCGGCTTTGACCAGCTTCTCCGTCTGGCGGACCGAAAGCCCCCTGTCCATGACGAGCTTCGCAAGCGAAGGAATATTGCCGCGGTCCGTCAGACCGAGCAGCGCTCTGGCGTGACCTGCGCTCAGCTCTCCGCTGATAACGAAGGCGGAGACCTCGTCGGGAAGCTCAAGCAGTCTCATTGAATTGGCGATGGCGGGTCTGCTCCTGCCCACGCTCTTAGACAGAGCTTCCTGGGTCAGTCCGTAGTCCTCAAGCAGCGATTTATACGCGGCGGCTTCCTCGATCGGGTTGAGGTCCTCGCGCTGGAGATTTTCGATAAGCGAAAGCTCGGCGGTTTTGCGGTCGTCAAGCTGCATTATGACTACCGGAACCTCGGTGAGTCCCGCCATTTTGCTGGCTCTCCAGCGGCGTTCGCCCGCAACGATCTGATAAAATCCGTTATCCGACACTCTTACGGCGATAGGCTGTATCAGACCGTTTGCCGCTATAGAATCGGCAAGGGCGGCAAGCGCCTCCGCGTCGAAGCTTTTTCTCGGCTGATCGCTTCTCGGCTCGATGTCCGAGAGCTTCAGCATGATGGGCTGTGTGTTCTTTTCCTCTGCTTCGTCAAAGGAATTATCGGCAAATATAGCGTCAAGTCCGCGGCCGAGACCGCCGGAACGCTGTTTCTTTTCTGACATAGTTAAATTCTCTCTAATATTTCCTTTGCGACCTCGTCGTACTGCTGGGAGCCCTTGCAGAATTTGTCGAAATACATAATAGGCTGCCCGTAGCTCGGAGCCTCGCTGAGACGCACGTTGCGGGCGATGGCTGTTGAAAAGAGCTTGTCGGCATAATACTGTTTAAGCTCGTCCATTACCTGCTGCGAAAGATTTAGGCGTCCGTTGTACATGGTGATCAGTATTCCCGTGATCGAAACGGTGGGATTGTACAGCTTCTTTACCTGCTTTACGGTTACGAGAAGCTGCGAAAGACCTTCAAGGGCAAAATATTCCAGCTGCATGGGGACGATAACGCCGTCGGCGGCGACAAGAGCGTTTATGGTCAGCATTCCGAGGGAGGGAGGACAGTCGATAAGAATATAATCGTACTGATCGCGTATGGAGGATATAGCGTCCTTTAGACGGCTTTCTCTGCCCTCCGAGCTGACAAGCTCGAATTCCGCGCCCGCAAGATTTATGTTTGTCGGCATGACAAACAGATTATTGAACTTGGTCGGCGTAACGACGCTGTCGGCGGATGCGCGTCCTATGAGAACGTCATAGGTTGACAGCTTCATATTCTTTTTGTTTATGCCGACGCCGCTGGAAGAATTTCCCTGCGGGTCAACGTCTATCAGAAGAACCTTTTTACCGAGAGCACCCAGCGCCGCGGAAATATTGACGGCGGAGGTTGTTTTTCCGACGCCGCCTTTTTGGTTAGCCAATGCAATTACCGCAGACATAGTAGGTCGTACCTCTTGTTGTGTTGATGTATCTGTTGTTCGATGATATTTCTGATATTGTATACAGATATTATTTTAGCAATGTTTCGCGCAAAAGTCAAGTGCATACTGTAAATTTATACCTGCGTGACCGCGTGAGCGGCGCATTGTTTCACGTGAAACACTATTTGATTATCTGATTATACGGTCTGGGATAGTTTAACGGAGTTTTTCCGCGCTTTTCGGCGCGGATGATCACTCTGCCCTGCCCCTGCTCTTCGCCCAGCAGTATTTCATCGAAGGCGGCGGGAGAACAGCAGCCGAGGGTATTGTAGATCTTGTGCGCTTCGTCAAGCTCGTTTCTGCCGTCGGAGCCCTTGAGAGCGATAAAGCTTCCTCCCACACGGACGAAAGGAACGCACAGCTCGCACAGCACCTTCAGTCTTGCCACGGCGCGGGCGGTCACTATATCGAAGCTCTCACGGTATGCGGCGTTTTTGCCCGCGTCTTCCGCTCTGGCGCAGAGTACGGAAATGTTATCAAGTTTAAACTCGTCGGCGGCAAGCGTGATGAATTTCAGCTTTTTCGCCGTACTGTCAAGCGAAAGCACCTCTATATCGGGACGGGCTATTGCGACGGGAAGGGAGGGAAATCCTCCGCCCGCGCCCACGTCAAGCAGCCTCGAACCCTTCGGGAAGCTTTCGATATATTTCAGCAGCGTCAGACTGTCTGCAATATGCCTTACGGCGATGCCGCGGTCATGCTTTATAGCCGTGAGATTTGTGTGGCTGTTGAATTCAATGAGCAACTGAGACAGAGAACACAGCTTCGTCAGCGCGTCATCCGAAACCTCAATGCCGTTGATTCTGAGTATTTCACCGAGAAAATCTTTGTTCATTGCAGTATTTATATTTTGAGATAGATTATCAGTACCGAAATATCCGCGGGCGAGACTCCGCTTATTCTCGAAGCCTGACCGAGAGAGATGGGACGGAGCTTCTGAAGCTTCTGCCTTGCCTCTATGCGCAGACCGTCGATCTTCGTATAGTCTATGTCTTCGGGAAGCAGTTTGGATTCCAGCTTTGAAAACCTCTCTGCTTCGGCGATCTGACGCTTTATGTATCCGTCGTATTTGACCTTTATCTGCGCCTCGTCAAGTACAAGCTCGTCGAGGGCAGGTCTTTCGCTGTCAAAGGGAGAAAGCGCGGAATAGTCAATTTCGGGCCGGCGCATAAGCTCGGCAAGCGTCGCTCCGCTTTTGACCGGAGTTGTGTCAGGTGAAACAAGCATATCGTTCAGCTCATCCGTAGGCGAAAGCACCGTCTTTTCCAGACGCTCCACTTCTCTGTCCACCGCGGCGAATTTTTCCAGTCTCGCCTCGTATCTGCGGTTATCCAGCAGTCCGGCGTCGTGACCGTATTTCGAGAGACGCTCGTCCGCGTTGTCCTGACGGAGAAGCAGACGGTATTCCGTTCTCGAGGTCATGACGCGGTAAGGCTCGTTTGTGCCCTTTGTGCAGAGGTCGTCGATGAGCATACCGATGTATGAGGTGTCTCTGGTCAGCACCATTGGAGCGCGTCCGAGGATCTTCAGCGCGGCGTTGATGCCCGCCACAAGTCCCTGGGCGGCGGCTTCCTCATAGCCGGAGGTGCCGTTGAACTGCCCCGCGCCGTAAAGCCCGCCGATGTCCCGGAATTCAAGAGTCGGAAGAAGCTGAGTCGGGTCGGCGCAGTCGTATTCTATGGCGTATGCCGGACGCATCATCTGAGCGTGGGAAAAGCCTTCGAGAGAATGGAGCATTTTGAGCTGTACTTCGAGAGGAAGCGAGGAGGAAAAGCCCTGGATATACATTTCCTTCGTGTTTCTTCCCATGGGTTCCACAAAGAGCTGATGTCTCTCCTTGTCGGCAAAGCGGACCACCTTGTCCTCTATGGAGGGACAGTATCTCGGTCCCGTACCCTTTATCTTTCCCGAATACAGCGGCGAGAGATGTATGTTATCTCGGATTATATTGTGGGTGTCGGCGTTGGTATATACTATATGACAGGGTATCTGCTCTATGCGGCGGAATTCATCCCTGTCGGTAAGGTCGGAATAGGGGTATATGGCGTCGTCTCCGTACTGGACCTCAAGGCGGTCAAGCTCTATACTGTCGGCGTGTACGCGGGGAGGAGTTCCGGTCTTGAAGCGCATGAGCTTTACACCCTCACGCGCCAGCGCGCCGTCAAGTCCGATAGCGGGAAGCATACCGTCGGGACCCGACATATAGTCCACGTCTCCTATTATGACGCGCCCCTGCAGATAGGTTCCGGTACACATTATCGCCGCCCTGCACTTCCACTGAGCGCCGAGGCGTGAGATGACCGAGGTCACTCTGCCCTGCTCCACCGTGAAATCGGTTATCTCCGCCTGTATGAGCTGAAGATTGGGAGTGGCCTCTATGGTCTGCTTCATCAGAGTTTTGTACAATGCTCTGTCCGCCTGTATGCGGCGGGAATGTACGGCGGGACCCTTGCCGAGATTGAGGGTGCGGCTCTGGAGAGTTACATGGTCGGCGGCGTTTCCCATTTCGCCGCCGAGAGCGTCTATTTCATACACGAGATGCCCTTTGCCTGTGCCTCCTATGGAAGGATTGCAGGGCATATTGGCTACCGCGTCGAGATTTATCGTAAACAGTATGGTATTCAGACCGAGCCGCGCCGAGGCGAGAGCGGCTTCCACTCCCGCGTGACCCGCGCCGACAACGGCAACGTCGGTTTCACCGGCAAAGAAAGTCATATATTATAAATCCTCTTTATTTACTCATTATGTTGAATATCTGCCAGCCATTGGAACTATGGGCGATTATCACTCCGCTTGACGGAAGTGAAATATAATCGTATTCAAAAGGCAGTACGATATTACCGGAGGTATCTATCATGGCGTACGCGCTGTTGGAATTGCCCACTACCGCGAGACCGGAAACAAAGGGCGTGGCGTAGGTATACGCCGGCTGAATGACCCATTTTCCGCTGATATCGAGCATTCCGTATCTTTCGTCCTTGGCGAGAAGCAGCACGCCCTCGGAATAACCCTCGAGGGTATAGCCGGAAGGAATGTCGAACCAGCTTCCGTCCTCGCGTACCAGAACGTCAAGGTCCTGTACGACCTCAGTTTCCTGCTTGTAGTCGTACTGCATATATCTCATTCTGATGTATCCGTTGTCAAAAGCGAACATACCGGAGGATTCAAGTCCGAAGCTTTCGGGGAGATAATAATCCTCCCATACGGGACGTCTGTTTCGCTCGTCGGGATACAGCACTCTGGAATTTCTGGAAATAACGGTGCGTCCGTTGGAATCTATGATGCTTACCGCGCCCTTTTCGTCGGCTACAAGCGCGTGACCCGTGCTGTCGAATTCAGTGGCGAAGGTATATTTTGGCGCTATTGCGGAATAGTTGTTTTCGTTGAGATATCCCCAGCGTATGCAGTCCGCGCCCACAAGGGTATATGAAGGAACTCCCAGCGCGGCGTACACCTTCGCGTCAGTGATATCCTTTCCCGCCTTCTGCGCCTCGGAAAGCATGGTATCGACCTGCTTTGTCACGTCGCTGCCGGCGGCGTCTATCTTTCTGCCCTCCTGGGTGATGATGTAGTAGCGGTGGAGCCTGCCCTGAGGATCGCCATAGCCTATGGGATAATCATACTGCAGAGGGGGCGCGTAATTTGTGTCGATGATGACCTCGGTCATATATTCGCTGTTGTCGTTGAGATAATAGTACTTTCCGTCGTCCTTGTTTATCCAGAGGGGATGACCGCCGCTGTCACGGAGATACGCGGGAGTAAGGCGCGAAATGCCCGCCACGGAAACTATGCCGTTGACTCCGAGCGCATAGCGGTAATCGCCGTTATTGTATATGATATAACCCATGTAGGTCTGCAGAGTGTTTTTTCCGCCGGTATGCAGCGAGGTGCGGGACACTACCGAACCGGTAACGAGTCCGAGCTTCGTTGAGCTGCGCTTGTAATTTGCCGTTGTCAGCTTATAGCCCTCCGCTTTCAGGCTTGAGACGGTCGCAAATTTCGGCTCACTCTTCTCCGCGTCGGTATCGGATGAAGCTTTTTCGGTCACGGCGGTTATGGCGTCGGGATCGAACAGAGAGCTTACGTTGTCGTCCACTACGGGAGAAGGGGAGGTGTCCTTTGCTTCCTCTCCGGGGCGATGGCTGATATCATAGGTCTCGGAGGCCGGCGTCTTTGGTGTTTCACGCCTGATGAAGCTGATATCGTATACGCCCTTGCTGTATAATATGCAGGCTGCCGATACCGCGCAGAGAACAACTGCGGCGAATGCGGCGACGGCAAAACGGGTACTTCTGGTCATGTATTATCTCCGGATATTGTCGTAATTATATATTATCGAAACAATATCATAGCAGTAAGTAAATATTATCGGATATATAAGATTACCGAAAACATAAGATAATGATAACTTATGCTGCCGGCAGTCATAGTCGTATCTAATTCAGTATCTTGTTGTACATATCGCGCTCGACCATTACCCGGATATAGTAATCCGGACTGATCTTTTCGCAGTAATCGTAGCTCACCGAAACGTCCGAGGCATAGGGAGTATAAACAAGTGTGGAAAACTTCTCCACGAGAAACGCCCACATACCCGCGCCGAAGCTGTCGCGCTGAACGACGGCGGTGGGAAGCGTCGGATCGTCAACCTTTGTCATTATGCAGTCGTCGATCCCGTCCTGAATTCTGTTGTGATAGCAGAGCCTTGAAGGTATATTGGAGACACATTCCATGGTGGTCTCAAAACACGCCGCTTTGCTCATGCCCATGAACTGTATAAGGTCGCCGCCCTCGACTTCTATGCGGCTTATGGTATAATTATCTATCGTACAGGGCGCGGATGCCGGGAAATCACGGGATATAAGCTCCATTAGTTTATAATATCCGCACCAGCCGCCGAGACGGTTCCAGTGGGTGTCGGTCTGATAATAGAGCTTGCCGAGAGATTTGTTCTCTTTCATGAAATCCACGGGGTCAACTATCGAAATGCCGTCGTCGCCGAGGCCCTCGATGAGCGCGACGATCTGGGTTCTTCTCGATTCACCGGAAATATTTTTTGTGTTCCAGTCTGACGGCACGTATTCGGGATATACCGAGGAGCAGTTGGGACCTATGAAGTATATGAGCTTTGTGTCCTTTCCGCTGCGTTTGCGGATGTCTTTGAGGCGTCTGTATATGACCTTGCGCAGCTTCGCAAGCTCCTCCGCGGTAAAGAGATTGCTTCCCGTATAGTCGTATTCCGTGGAATAATAGTGAAGCTGGGAATTTGTGCCGACAGCCGCGGCAGCGGCTCCGCCGCGGAAGTCAAGAGTGGTCGCTATTGCCTTTGACCTGCTCTTTTCACCGCATACCGAGGTGATGAAAACATAAACGCTTTCGCCCTCTTCCACCTTTACCGGAAAGAAATAGCGTATGCCCTGAGGCTCGACGGTGAGATTTTCGATCCTCTGCCCGCCGTCCTTTGTATAGGTCAGCTTTACGTCTACTTTCGCTCCGTTTTCGCAGCTTCCGGCTACGCACCAGTAACCGTTAACGCAGGGGACCATGCCGCTTACCGTTGGCAGGGCGGTGCGGTTCGGGTCGTCGGGCTCCACCGGCTTTGAAGTTTCGGAGGCTTTTTCGGTTTCGGTGATCTCTTCCGTTTCGGTTATCTCTTCGGTCATCCCGACACTTTCCGGGGCTGTCTGAGATACGCCAGCCGTATCGTCGGTGTTTTCGGTTTCGCTGTCCGCGGCCGGAGGGGAGGTGTCTTCGATATCCGTAATATCTATTATTTCGGACTGCGGAATCTCCGAATCCGGAATCTCCGCTGTATATTCGGTTGTATTGTTTTCAAATTCAATATTTTCTTCCGCGCAGGAGGACAACAGCATAAGCAGGGCGGCGCAGAGGAAAAACAGACTGTGTTTTTTCATTATGACGTATAAAGACCGTGTATATCCGATGTGTACGGGGGAAGCCGCAAATGAGAATAATAAAGGAGATGAGAAAAGCCATATATCCGATGTGTACGGGGGAAGCTGGGTATTCAGAAACGGCGTTTCCCCCGTATACGGACGGAATATGTTAAAAACGGTTAGTTAAGGATCTTTCCGTAGAGGTCGCGTTCTACCATGACGCGGATGAAGTAATCGGGCGCGAGCTCGTCGCATACCTTGTATGCTTCGCTTCTGTCTGCGCCGAAGGAGGTGTAAACCAGCGTGGAGAAATGCTCGGCGATGAGAGAATGGAGCGCTGGGCCGAAGGAGTCGCGCTGAACAACTGCCAAGTCGGATCGTGGCCATGTCGTTCTGTGAGCCAAGG
>JAZQNC010000063.1:0-6048 GCA_045627165.1 Eubacteriales bacterium | reverse complement strand
ATAGCAGTTGGGAAGCTTTTCCTGGTCGAGCTGTATCATCTCGCCTGTGGACATAGCCTGACGGCCATGCAGCTCTGTCTGCTCCTCATCGCCTGTGATCCATACGATCTTATCGGGCTGGGTCATCTCCGCCATGGCGGCAATCCAGTCATTGATATACTTGTTATTGGTCATCCGGGGTACTCCTTCCTTGCGGCAGTAACATATAACGGCCGCCTATGAATATATGCAGCATATATACGGCAATGCCGTATAATCCGAAAAAATTCTGTCTAAGTATAGCATATTATCACAAATAAATCAATGACGGCAATGTTAATAATATAATCAGTTATAATAATCAATTATTCGGCATTAACACCTTCAAAATGCTGCTCACCGCAAATAGCAGTACCTGCCGATCTGACTCTCCCCTCTCCCTTTGGGGAGAGACTCTCCCTTGGGGATAGTCTCTCGCTTTGCGAGAGTGGCGGGGGGTATGGGTGCGTACCCGAAGTATTTCCAGAGAATGTATCGTGCCGTCGTCCCGCAATAAAACATCGTCATTCAAAACAGTAATAATATTAAAACAACAATCATATTAAAACAGCAATCACATTAAACATCTGCCGCAGTATTCATATTCATAGTATTCATATTAACATTCTTAATAAATCACGCCTTGACAACAACCGTGTAATATGATAAAATATGGTATCTGTGATATGATAGCATAGGAGTATTGTTTATGAAGATACAAACGCTGATTCTCGGAGCCATGGGCACCAACTGCTACATACTCCGCGATGACGCATCGACCGAATGCGCGGTGATAGACCCCGCCGACTGCTGCGACGAGATCATCGCGCGGATAGAAAAGCTGGGTACGAAGCTGAAATACATCATTCTCACCCACGCGCATTTCGACCACATGCTGGCGCTTGAGGAGCTGCGGGCACGCACCGGCGCGCCTCTCGCAATACACCGCGACGACAACGCCGCGCTGGGCAATCCGACTCAGACCTACATGAAGCAGTTCGGAGGACGGGACGACACGGCGAAGCCCGCCGAGATACTGCTTGACGACGGAGACCGGCTTTATCTGGGCGAGGCAAAGGAGCAGATCGAGGTAATCCATACTCCGGGACATACCGCAGGTTCGATATGTATGCGCTGCCGCCCCGAAATCCTCATAACCGGCGATACGCTGTTCAAGGGCGATATCGGACGCTATGACCTGTACGGCGGAGACTACCTCAGGCTTTCCGCTTCGCTTTACAGGCTTGCCGCGCTGGAAGGCGATTACCGCGTTTATCCCGGTCACGGAGGCACGACACGCCTTTCCACCGAACGCGCAAACAACGTCGAAATGCAGGTTTTGTAAATAATCATGTAATGAACACCGAAAGGAAACCCGTATAGATATGTCAATCAACTACAACGAGCTTGCCGAGCTGCTCTATCCGGAGGTCACACTGACTCCCGATGATATGGAAAAGCGTTATCCCCCCAGAAATCTTCCCGAAGGCGCGAAGGTCACCCGTTTCGCTCCCTCTCCCACAGGTTTTATTCATCTCGGAAATTTCTACGGCACTCTTACCGCCGAGCGTCTCGCCCACCAGTCGGGCGGAATACTCTACCTGCGCATCGAGGACACCGACTCCAAGCGCGAGGTGGAGGGCGGCGTTGCCATGATCATAGATATGCTCAACAAATACGGCATAGAGTTTGACGAGGGCGCGACCACCGACGGCGACAGGGGCGAATACGGTCCCTACCGTCAGAGCGAAAGAATCGAAATATACCATGTATACGCAAAGCGGCTCGTACAGCAGGGCAAGGCTTATCCCTGCTTCTGCACCGCAGAGGAGCTTGACGCGATACGCGCCGAGCAGGAAGCGCAGAAGCTCACTCCCGGTTATTACGGAAAATACGCGATATGGCGCGACGCTCCCATCGAAAAGATAAAGGAGCAGCTTGACACGGGAAAGCCCTTCGTTCTCAGACTCCGTTCAGACGGCGTTGAAGGTCAGACAATGAAATTCACAGACCTTATCAAGGGCAATATAGACGTTACTCCCAACTTCATCGACCACGTTATCCTCAAATCCGACGGCGTTCCGGATTATCATCTGGCGCACGCGGTTGACGACCACCTCATGCGCACGACTCACGTTGTACGCGACGAGAGCTGGCTGCCTTCTCTGCCCCTGCATATCGAGCTGTTCCGCGATCTCGGATTCAAGATGCCCAAATACATCCACACCGCGCAGGTGCTCAAAATCGAGGACGGAAAGAAGCGCAAGCTCTCCAAGCGCAAGGACCCCGAATTCGGCATGTCCTATTTCTACGCGGACGGTTATCCCATCGGCGTTACAACCGAGTACATCCTCACCCTTCTCAACTCCAACTATGAGGAGTGGAGGACAGCAAATCCCGACAAGCCCTGCACCGAATTTCCCTTCTCGGTCAAGAAGATGTCACCTTCGGGCTGCGTGTTCGACTATGACAAGCTCAACGACATCAGCCGCACATTTACTTCCCGCATGACCGCCGACGAGGTGTACTCCGAGGCTCTCGCATGGGCAAAGGCATATAACGAGGCTTTCGCCGCAAAGCTCGAAGCGGCTCCCGATTACGCCAAGAGAATAATTTCCATCGGCAGAGGCGGAAAGAAGCCCCGTAAGGATATCGCAAAGTGGTCCGAGCTTGAAGGCTATATGTCTCTCTTCTATGACGACAGCTTCACGGTGGTAAACGGACTTGACGGACGCTTCGGTGCACTTCACTATATGGAAGTCCTTAAAAAATTCATATCCACATACGATTATTCCGACGACACGACCGTGTGGTTCGACAAGATAAAGGCTATCGCCGGGGAGCTGGGCTATGCTCCCGAAACGAAGCAGTATAAAGCCGATCCCGAAGCTTACAAAGGACATATCGGAGATGTTTCCGGCTTCATACGTCTCGCCGTCACCGGCAAGAACGCATCTCCCGACCTTTATGAGGTGATGCAGATTATAGGCGCGGATTGCACCGCCGCGCGCGTAAATGCCTTCGTACAGGCTCTTGCCGACGCCGAGATCCCGGTTGAGCGCGACGGAGAGATATTCGACGCGGCAGGAAACAAGCTCGAAAAGGTATCCGTAAAGACAGTTTAAGCAGGATATTCGGCATCATGCGCAGTGCAGGGCTGATGACCTGCGGCTCCCATTCTCCCCCGCTGCACGAGAGGGACAGGGGGTGAGGGTACGCACACGAAATATTTGTTATAAGTGTGTCGTGCCGTCGTCCCGCATTAAACGGTATAACATTAAACCGCAGTGCAGGATCGTAGGCACTGCGACTCAGATTCAGCCAACAAAAAGCAGTGCAGGGCCGCAGGCTCTGCGGCTCCCATTCTCCCCCTCTCCCCCAACGGGGAGAGGGGGCAGGGGGTGAGGGCGCGCACACGGAATATTTGTTATAAGTGTGTCATGCCGTCGTCCCGCATTAAAATGACGTTATTCAAAACAGCAAAAAATACAAGAAAATCTACAACAGAAAGCACAGGATTCTTTATGGAAAACTTTGAGGAAACAAGCTCTAACTTTATTCATGAGTTTATAGACGAAGAACTTGCCATGACTCCCTGTGAGGAGAACGGCTGGCGCGATCACGTTCACACACGTTTTCCCCCCGAGCCCAACGGCTATCTGCACATAGGCTCCGCGAAGGCCATATATATAAGCTACAGCACCGCGAAGAAATACGGCGGAGAATTCAATCTCCGCTACGACGATACCAACCCCGCCAAGGAGGACCCCGAATTCGTAAATTCCATTTACGAAGACCTCTGCTGGCTGGGCGCGAAGCCCGACCGTATCTGCTACGGTTCGGATTATTTCGATAAGTGCTATGAGTACGCAGTACTGCTCATAAAGAAGGGACTGGCCTTCGTCTGCGACCTCAGCCAGGAAGAAATGACCGCCTACCGCGGAACGCTCACCGAGCCCGGCAAAAATTCTCCCTGGAGAGACAGAAGCATCGAGGAAAATCACGACCTGTTCGAGCGCATGAAAAACGGCGAATTCGCCGACGGCTCCAAGACTCTCCGCGCCAAGATAGATATGGCTTCCCCCAATATCTGTATGCGTGACCCCGCGATCTACCGCATCAAGCGCACTCCTCACTACCGTCAGGGCGACAAGTGGTGCATTTATCCCCTCTACGACTACGCTCACCCGATCCAGGACGCTACCGAGGGAATCACATATTCGCTCTGCTCTCTCGAATTTGAAAACAACCGTCCTCTCTACAACTGGGTAATCAAAAATATCGGTCTTTTCAAGCCGGAACCCCGTCAGATAGAGTTTGCCCGCATGAACGTTACCAATACGGTAATGTCCAAGCGTTATCTGCGCAAGCTGGTATACGACAATTACGTTGACGGCTGGGACGACCCCCGTATGCCCACTCTCTGCGCCCTTCGCCGCCGCGGATATACTCCCGAATCCATATTCGAATTCGTCCGCCGCGCAGGTATAGCCAAGAACCCCAGTCTGGTGGATATCGCCCTTCTCGAACACTGCATCCGCGAAGAGCTGAACGAAAAGGCTCCCCGCCGCATCGCGGTCCTCGATCCCGTCAAGGTAGTGGTCACCAACTACCCCGAAGACAGAACAGAATATTTCGACGTTGCCAACAACCCCAACGATGAGAACGCAGGCACCCGCGCGCTTCCCTTTACCCGTGAGCTTTACATCGACCGCGAGGATTTCGCCGAGGTACCCCCTCCGAAGTTCTTCCGTCTCAAGCCCGGCGGAGAGGTGCGTCTCATGGGCGCGTATATAATAAAGCTGGATGAGATAATCAAAAACGAGGACGGCTCGATAAAGGAGCTTCACTGCACCGCAGACCTTGAAGCGCGCAACGGCAATCCCGCCGACGGCCGCAAGATCAAGGGAACGATCCACTGGCTCTCCACCTCCCACTGTCTCGACGTGGACGTTATGGTATTCGACAGCCTCTTCTCGGTAGAAAACGTAAACGAGATCTCCGAGGAAAACATGTTCGACTATCTCACTCCCGATTCCAAGAAGAAGATCACCGGCTGCAAGATAGAGGAGTCCCTGAAGGACGCTAAGCCCGGCGAGCGTTTCCAGTTTGTACGCACCGGATATTTCACACCCGACACACGTTATCCCAACACCTTCAACCGTATCGTTTCGCTCAAGGACAGCTACAACAAATAATTAAATTCAATCTGTTGTCAGAATTGTTTGAAAGGAAATTGTCATGTCAGAATACAAGCTCAGCACCAAGGCCGTTCAGTCGGGCTATACGCCCAAAAACGGCGAACCCCGCGTGCTTCCCATATATCAGTCCACCACATACAAGTACGATTCAAGCGTTGAAATGGGAGACCTGTTCGACCTCAAGGCTTCCGGTTACTTCTATACCCGCCTGCAGAACCCCACAAACGACTGCGTAGCTGCGAGACTCTGCGACCTTGAAGGCGGCTACGCCGCTATGCTCACCTCCTCCGGTCAGGCGGCAAGCTTCTTCTCGCTGTTCAACATCGCTTCCTGCGGAGATCATATCGTTGCCTCCACCGCTATATACGGCGGCACCTTCAACCTTATCTCGGTGACGATGGCGCGCATGGGTATCGAGACCACCTTCATTCATCCCGACTGCACCGAGGAAGAGCTCAACGCGGCTTTCCGTCCCAACACCAAGTGCGTGTTCGCCGAGTCCATCGCAAATCCCTCTCTTATCGTGCTTGATTTTGAAAAGTTCGCAAAGGCGGCTCACAGCCACGGCGTTCCGCTCATCGTGGACAACACCTTCCCCACTCCGGTAAACTGCCGTCCCTTCGAGTTCGGCGCGGACATAGTTACTCATTCCACCACCAAGTATATTGACGGTCACGCTTCCTCGGTAGGCGGAGCTATCATAGACAGCGGCAACTTCGACTGGCTCGCTCACGCTGACAAGTTCCCCGGACTGACTCAGCCGGATGAAAGCTACCACGGCGTTATCTACGCGGAGAAGTTCGGCAAAGAAAAGGCGTTTATAACCAAG
>JAZQNC010000062.1:0-4929 GCA_045627165.1 Eubacteriales bacterium | reverse complement strand
TTCGTGCTTCAGGTGATAGAGAAGGCATTCCTGCTTGAAAAGCTCAAGAAGGCTCCGAAATTCGTTCAGCATCTCTATACCCTCGTTCTCGTTCTCTTTGGCTGGTGGCTGTTCGTGTTCGAGGATCTCGGCGCAGGCGTTGTATATCTGGGCAACATGTTCGGCGTAGGTTCGAGCGCATTTATCAGCTCCGGCAATATTTACGACCTTGTGCGTTACGCCGTATTCTTCATCATTCTTATAATCGCATGTACTCCTTATCCCCGCAGGCTTTTCTACAAGCTTTATGAAAACAAGAGCTGGGGCAGAGTTGCGGCATGTGTCGGCGGTATGGCAGTAATGATACTCAGCATTGCGTACCTCGTAGACTCCTCCTTCAATCCTTTCCTTTATTTCCGTTTCTGACGCGAGGTGAATAAGAATGAATAAAAGACCGGAAAAAATGACAGAGCAGGAGAAACTGCTTGATATTCAGTTCAAGGTTGCTCCCAAGTGCCGTGTGCTTGATATTATCAGCATCGTATTTATGCTTTTGGTAATATATGCTCTCTCCATACTTACAGTGGTTATTCCCGACAACGAATTTTCCGAACAGGAAAACCGTTATCTCCAGACCTTTCCCGAGCTGAATGTAGGTACTCTTACAAGCGGCCAGTTTACATCCGAGATCGCTGACTACTATGCAGACCAGCTCCCTCTCCGCAATATGTTCGTAGGCATTAAGGGCGTTGCGGAAATGGCTCTTCTGAAACAGGAAAATAATGACGTTGTGGCAGCTTCGGACGGTTATATCGTAAAGCGTGTTGACATCCCCGACAAGGAGATCATTGAGAAGAACATGAACGGTATCATGGCTCTTTCTCCCGCGCTTGAACAGCTCGGCATCCCCTATACCGTTGCGCTCGCGGGCCGTCCCAGCGACGAGCTTGAACCCTATATGCCCGCTCTTTTCCCCAACGACCTCTACGAAGATAACTGGAATTATGTCCTGTCTCTCTTTGCAAATGACAGCTATATCAGGTTTGTCGATATGAGAAAGATTCTCGCCGACAGGATAGCTGAAAACGTCGGCAATGACGATGACTCTGCTCAGATGCTTTACCGCACCGACCATCACTGGACAGTATACGGAGCATATCTCGGATATACCGAGATAATGGCGGCTATGGGACAGAGCGCAAATGAATACGCTCACTATATTCCCGAGCTTGTTTCCGACAGCTTCTTCGGAACGACATGGTCTTCCGCAGGAATGAAGTGGATCAAGCCCGACAGCATGTATTATTTGCGCTACGAAGGCGACGACACCGATTATACCACTACAATAGTTGATACCGGAGCGTCCTTTACCGGATTCTATGACCGTTCATATCTTGAAAAGAAGGATAAATATTCTTCATACATCGGCGGAAACAATGCGCGCGTTGATGTTGTCAAGACTGCCAATGTCGAAGCCGACCGCAAAAAGATGGTAATCATCAAGGACTCCTATGCACATTCTCTTGCGCCTTTCCTTGCCGAGCATTACGATCTTATCATCCTTGACCCCCGTTATGTTAAGGACAGCATAATCGAAATAATCGATAACGAGGGCGCCGATGAGGTGCTTGTAATGTATTATCTCGGTTCTCTTACCGATACAAACGTTACCGGTATGCTCAAGATGGGTGTAAGCAAATACACAAAGTAAAACAATGATACGGAAGAGGTACTGTTAACTGTTATGATTCTATCACCCGAAAAGACGACAGTTGCCTACCGCTGTCCTGTGTGCTGCTCGCATGTAACGGCTCCGGTCGGCGTGTTTTCGCTGTCTGGAGAGTATAAGGTGCTCCGTTGTCCCTGCGGCGGCAGTGAAATGAAGATATCAAATACGGGAGACGGAAAGGTAAGACTTTCCGTCCCCTGCACCCTGTGTCCCCATGATCACGTATATGTTCTGAGTTCCGAAACCTTCTTCCATCGTGATTTGTTCGTTCTGAACTGCGCGATAAGCGATATTGACATCTGTTTTATCGGTGAGCCCGATAAGGTAGAGCAGGCGATGAATGAATCGGACGACGCTCTGTGCAGCATGATAATGGAACAGGATGAAGAAAACTCTAAGTCTGCTGACGATAAGGAGACTGATTATCTTTCTCGTTTGAATGATATCCGCGATACGGAAACCTCGTCAAACGGCGGATATTTTGAAAGCGGAACGACTCTGTTCGATATGTGTAACTTTATGCTTCATGAGCTTATCGAGGAGGAATGCATAGAATGCCGCTGTGAGGGCGGAAAAGGCCGTTTCGGATTTGAACTGCTTGATGATGAGGCTGATTCGGCACGCTTTTTCTGTGAGGAATGTGGAGCATCGGCGGTATATCCGGCTTCCGAGCTTTTCTATTCCGACGGAAGTTTCAGAACCGAGAAAATATTTCTCTTCTAAGTGTATTGTTTGGAATGAATTATGGATGTATCAAAAAAGATTACCGATCTCTGGCTGCACTGCTTTGAGGGAATCGACAAGAGCTTTGTGAAAAGCTTTTACGGTTCCTTTGAATGTGAAGGCAATATTATTATAGCTCATGTCAGAGACGGCGAGCTCAAAATCACAAGAGGTATGCAGAACGCGGTCAAACCAGTGGGTATTGTAAATCGCGTTCCCTGTCAGCTTCATATCGGCAGGAATACCGTGAACGGTTATTATCTGTACGGCTGCTGTGTGGAAGAAGAATGGCGAGGCAGAGGAGTTTTCCGAGCTCTTATCGACAATGCCAACTGCGACAGTTCCTTTACCGTACTGGTGCCGGAGAAAGAAGAGCTGATCGGTCTTTACGAGAAGCTCGGATACAGTCTCACCGAAGGCAGCATTTTCCCATTTGAATGCGGTGCAGAAGTGCTTGACGGTATTGAAACGGTTGAAGCCGACGAGGATTACAGCTCGCTTTTGGCGCTCGACGCGGCAAGAAATGGGGACGGATTTACATTCGGCGGCATATTCAACAGTTTCATTATGAAAACGCTGCGTGATAAAAAGCTCTCCTATATAATGTCAGACGGCGCCGCTGTCGGTTATGTCATATACGAGAGAATTTCCGATGATACTGTCAGAGTTTACGATATGTACAGCAGGACGGGAATCGTTTCCGATATAGTAAGCGGATACGGGATTGAAAAAAAAGCGAAGAGCATGATAAGAATCAGCGGCAGCTGCGAAAAGCTGTATCCCGCGCTCAACCGCTGCGGCGAATATTGAAATAATTGATTGCAGGAGGACAGATTATGGTTCTGATGTTTTTGGCTGACGGTTTTGAAACTGTTGAGGCGCTTTGTCCTCTTGATCTGATGAGGCGTGCCGGTATAGATGTGAAAACCGTGTCCATAAATAAAACGGTTGAGGTAAAATCCGCGCAGAATATTGTTGTGCAGGCTGATATCACTGCAAAACAGCTTGGCGCGCCGGAAAATGTGATTATGGATCTGGAGGCGGTCGTGCTTCCCGGCGGAATGCCCGGCGCGCTTAATCTCGACAGCGATCCCACCGTTGATCTGTATGTCAACGCCGCCGCGATTACGGGAAAATATATAGCCGCGATCTGCGCGGCTCCATTTATTCTCGGAAAGCGGGGAATACTGGAAGGCAGAAAGGCGATATGCTACCCCGGCTTTGAAGATAAGCTCGAAGGGGCAGATATTGTTACCGATTCCGGCGTAGTGTGCGATAAGAATATTATTACGGGTAAGGCAATGGGCGTGTCGCATGAATTCGGTCTACAGCTTGTGAAAGCACTGCGTGGATACGGCGAATCCGAGCGTATACGCAATTCAATTTATTTTGAGTGATAGAGATGTACGAGTTAAGAATAAAAAAGAATGAGCTGAGAGAAGAGTATATCGCAAAGAGGGATCTGCTCGACGAAACAGTAAAGGCGGAAAACGATGAAAAAATGTGCTCTCTCTTTACCTCTCTTGTGACCTTCAGATATGCTGACACCGTTCTGCTTTATGTTCCCATGCGCAACGAGATTAATGTTCTGCCTATCGCACAGAAAGCTTTTGAAGCAGGGAAAAAGGTAGGATTTCCGTGCTGCTATCCCGAAAACCGCACAATGGAGTTCCGAATCGTCGGAAGCCTCGACGAGCTGACAGAAAAGGACAGCTACGGTATCGCAGAGCCTTCAAAGGAATGTGAGATATATGATATACAGTCGAACCGCACTCCGGCGGTATGTATCGTTCCGGCTGTGGTTTACGACGTGAAGGGATACCGTATAGGATACGGAAGAGGATACTATGACCGGTATCTGTCGGCATTCAACGGAACTAAAGCAGGGCTCATATATTCAGATTTTATCATACCGCAGGTGCCGAGAGGCAGATATGATCTTGCAGTTGATGTACTGATTACCGAAAAGGGAGTTAAGGCTCTTAAAAAGGTCTGACATTTCAAATGCTGAAAAATAAATCGTCAAGAGCTTCCTTGCTGGCGGCTGTGATATTGCTGCTTGGAATATGCGTACAGCTGGTAGATGAAGGATTACTCGGTTACGGAAACACCCTGTTTCTTTCGCTGATTGTGCTTCAGCTGCTTGTGCTTGCTGTTCCTTCCATATTTTACATAAAAATAAGCGGGGAAGGCTTTATCGAACGGCTGCATATTCGTCTCATAAAGCCGTCAACTATATGGTTTATTGTAACCGCCGCTCTCAGTCTCATATTCGGCAGCTCGGTGATAAGGCTTGCCATGTCATACATGGGAGTTACATATTCATTGTTCGGAGAGTATTCGCCGATACTGTCATCCGCGATCGGTGATCCTGGCGAGATAATATACATTCTCATAACCTTCGCCGTCATACCTGCCGCCTGTGAAGAGCTGATATATCGCGGGATCATCATGAGCGAATTCTCTGAATACGGATATGCGGCTGTGATACTGGTTCC
>JAZQNC010000061.1:0-4280 GCA_045627165.1 Eubacteriales bacterium | reverse complement strand
AGTGAATTCCCAAAGTAAAATCCACAGTGGAATTTGAAGTGGAAGTTACCGTGGGAAAGAATTTGTGGTAGAATTTAGTCTGGGAAAAGGAGGGCTCAGACAATGAACCACGAAAAGAAAAACAAGCACATGACGCTGGATGACCGAATCGAAATACAGGAATGTCTGAACAAAGGAATGACATTCAAAGCGATAGCGGGGAGAATCGGAAAAGACCCGACAACAGTATCGAAAGAGGTAAAGCTGCATGGTAAAACTTATACGAACAGTTTTACCAGGACAGACGAGTGCTGTCCGAAACTGCTGAAAGCGCCGTTTGTGTGCAACGGATGCGCAAAGCGAAATCACAGTAACTGCCCCTATGCCATAAGATGCTATCAGGCAAAAGAGGCACAAAAAGAATACGAAACCGTATTAGTTGAATCAAGAGAAGGAATTCCACTTACGAAAGAAGAATTCTATCAGACAGAACATATCATTTCGTCCGCAGTAATGGCAGGGCAAAACATCTATCATGCCATAAAAGCCAATAATCTTTCTGTATCCAAAACAACGGTATACCGTCACATTGCCTGCGGATATTATACCATATCCAAAATCGACCTTCCGCGTGCCGCGAAATTCAAACCGCGTAAAGAAGAAAAAGGCGAATATGTCCCGAAAGGGGTTAAAATCGGCAGGAGTTTTGAGGATTTTATGCTTTTCCTCGAAGAAAATCCGTCAACGAATTATGTTGAGATGGATACTGTCATCGGACGCGTCGGCGGAAAACTGATTATGACGTTTCAATTCGTCAATGTCGATTTTATGTTCGGCATTCTTCTTGACAACAAAACAGCTGCAGAAGCCGCCCGGAAAATCCGGAAATTAAAAGAAAAATTCCGGAATGCCGGTATTGGTTTTTCTGAGGTTTTTCCTGTGCTTCTAACCGATAACGGCGGTGAATTCAGCGACGTCTTTGCCTTTGAAAACAATTTAGAGGGGGAGCAGGAAACTAAAATGTTTTTCTGTGATCCGAATGCTCCCTACCAAAAGCCGCATGTTGAAAACAACCATACTCTTTTCAGAGGGATTGCCGCATCCGGTACTTCTTTTGATGATTGGACACAGGAAAAGGTCAATATGATCTTTTCTCATATCAACGCCGTAAAGAGAAAGCAATTCAATGGTAAAAGTGCCTATGATATGTTCTCTTTTGCTTATTCATCCGAACTCGCAGAGCTTTTGGGAATCCGTTTTATTACTCCGCAGGATGTCATCCAAACACCGAAATTGCTGAAACTTTTTTCCTGAAGTAAATTCAGCTAATAGTGGAATTTAGTCTGGGAAATTACCACTCGGGCTTTTTTTGCTATGCCTTCTTTTCGATTTTCCTTGTATTTTTCACTCTGTTTCCGGTGATTTTTCTTCCCCCTGAGGTTTTCCCATGCTTAATTCCGCCTATTTCTCATAGTAAATTCCACCACGCTTCCACTGTGGATTTTACTTTGGGAATTCACGTATTTACTATTTACCGTGTCTTTTACCGTTGATGACCGGAAAAAGCGGCCGCGCACAAACATACGCAGCCGCCTGTATTATTGCTTAACGGGATCTATTATTACTCTTCCTCGCCCTTGATGATACCGTTGCAGTTGGGGCACATGATATCACGTCCGGAAAGAGTGGAGTCGATAAATACGCTGTCGCCGCAGTTGGGGCACCTTACCTCGATGAAATCGGTGTCGTCGTCCTCATCATCGTCGTAATCGTCCTCGTCATCCTCGCAGTCGCAGAACTCATCGTCATCGCAGCCGCAGGGATTCTGGCAATGCTCGCAGTCAAAATCACAGTCTTCATCATCATAATACTCGTCATCATCCCAATCATCGTCGTCATCGGGATAATGGTGACCGCAGCATTCGCACTCGTCATCCTCTTCGTCATCACTGTAAACGAACTCTTCGAGCTCGCCGAGGTCGTGGTCAAGCTCGTCGGAATAATCCGCGAGAGTATCTACATCCTCGCCCAGCTTTTCAACTTCCGAAGCCATCTCATCGAGAAGCTCAACAACAGCGGCGATAACCTTACCGTTGTCTGTGGTCTTATCGAAATTCATACCTTCCATAAGGCCGCGGATGAACGCAACTTTTTCCTTAATAGCCATCATTATTCTCCCTTTGTTATGAATCTGCCTGTCTTGTGACCGCAGCAGCAGTCAGAAAACTTACGCTCTCTCGAGATATTCGCCTGTGCGGGTATCGATACGGATAACGTCGCCGATGTTGATGAAGAGCGGAACCTTGATCTCAACGCCTGTTTCAAGAGTTGCGGGCTTGCTTGCGCCTGTTGCTGTATCACCCTTGAAGCCGGGTTCTGTGTCGGAAACCTCGAGCTCTACGAACATGGGAGGCTCTACGCCAAAAACGTTGCCCTTGTAGGAGATGATCTTGCAGAGCATATTTTCCTTAACGAAAGCGAAATTGTCGTCGAGCTTGTCCTTACCTATGGGCATCTGCTCGTAGGATTCGAGATCCATGAAGTAGTAAAGGTCGCCGTCGCTGTAGAGGTACTGCATATCCTTGCGCTCTACATAAGCGTTCTCAAACTTATCTGTGGGGCTGAATGTCTTTTCAATAACGGCACCGGAAATCACGTTGCGGAGCTTTGTTCTTACGAAAGCCGCGCCCTTACCGGGCTTAACATGCTGGAATTCGATAACCTGCAGAACGTTTCCGTCCATTTCGAATGTTACGCCGTTCTTAAAATCGCCGGCTACTACCATAACTGTATTCCTCCGAATGTATTAGAAAATTATAAAAATTATATTTCACCGTGATATTATATACCAACAATCCGCATTTTTCAATACAATAGCTGTTAATTTTGTAAATATTTTTGAAACACTCGGATTTATAACGCTTGACATCAAAGAACCGCCATGCTATAATATCGGTATACGGAGCAAGGCAAAAAAGCCCCTGTCTCCGGACGAAAGGAAAACGCTATGGATTTCGATATAAGACATCTTCTCACTCCCTATAAAATAGGAAGACCGGTGCTGACAGGCTCCGGCATCGGCGGCGCGTTTGACTGCCGCGCGGTGGACTGTCCCCTTCCCTTCGAGCACAACGGAAGATTTTACATGACCTTCGTCGGCTTTGACGGAAAGGGCTATCAGACCGGACTTGCCGTCTCCGACGACCTGTTGAACTGGGAAAAGCTGGGTGTAATGCTGCCCAGAGGCTGCAACCGTGACTGGGACAAGGTGGGCATGGCCTGCACCACTCTGCTCATGGAAAACGACCTCTTCGGCAGGCGCACCCTCAAAAAGTACAAGGGCAAATACTGGATGATGTACCATTCCTATCCCGGCGAGGGATATGAGAGCGGCTCGGCCGAGATAGGTCTGGCATGGACGGAGGACGAAAGTCTCATGCACTGGGAATTTTCGCCCGAACCCGTATATTCCTACCGCGGCGGCGCGCCCTTTGAGCGGGGAGGACTGTACAAGTCATGGCTTCTGGAGCATGAAGGCACCTTCTACATGTTCTACAACGCCAAGAACAACGCCGAAGGAGGCTGGCGTGAGCAGACAGGCATGGCCGTCTCGAAGGATATGTTCCACTGGAAACGCGAGGAGAGCAATCCCGTAGTACCCGTAACCGATGGAGCATGGGACAGCGTATTCGCGTCCGACCCCGTTGTTTTCTACGACAGCGTTAAAAAGCAGTGGGTAATGTTCTATTACGGTCTGGGCAATCTCTCCGCCTGCAACTCGATAGCGCTCAGCGACGACCTCATTCACTGGGAAAAATATCCCATACCCACTCTGACCATCGGAGGCAGAGGAACAATAGACTCGACCTACGCCCACAAGCCCGGCATTATCTGGCACGACGGCTGTCTGTATCACTTCTACTGCGCGTGCCGTCCTTACCGTGAGGGCGATATCGCAGACAACGGCGGTGAATTCCGCTGCATAAGCGTGGCAAGAAGCAAGCCGTGGTAACATCCGTAATATAAAACCGACAGGTATACCGTGACCGCGGCTTTTCCGGAGCCGCGGCCGCCGTACATTCACGCTGTCGGGGCGTGACAGGCAAAGTCGTTAACAATAAATTCATATTATTATTTTGAACAAATCTCTTGACAAAATCGGGATTCGGTGGTATAATAGTCACCGTTGCAAGACAATATAACATAAGGACGGGCGAAATCGTCTGAATGTGCTGGTGTGGCTCAATGGCAGAGCAGCTGATTTGTAATCAGCAGGTTGATGGTTCGACTCCGTTCACCAG